>NZ_PSRT01000001.1 GCF_004212635.1 Bradyrhizobium genosp. SA-3
TGCCAGCCAGCTTTCGGACGGCGCTTCGGCCTGCGTCATCATGAGCGACAAGATCGCGGCGAGGAAGGGCCTCAAGCCGCTCGGCATCTTCCGCGGCTTCGTCGCCGCCGGCGTCGAACCCGACGAGATGGGCGTCGGTCCGGTCGCCGCGATCCCGCGACTGCTCAAGCGCCATGGCCTGAAGATCGACGACATCGATCTCTGGGAGCTGAACGAGGCCTACGCGGTCCAGGTGATCTATTGCCGCGACAAGCTCGGCATTGACCCTGACAAGCTCAACGTCAATGGCGGCTCGATTGCGATCGGCCATCCCTACGGCATGACCGGGGCGCGGCTCACCGGTCACCTCCTGATCGAGGGGCGGCGGCGCAAGGCCAAGTACGGCGTGGTGACCATGTGCATCGGTGGTGGCATGGGCGCGGCGGGACTGTTTGAAATCATCCACTGAGCGGAAACGCGGGAGATCATTCGTGAAGACAGCGATCACTGAACTGTTCGGCATCGAGCATCCGATCATCCAGGGCGGCATGCACTATGTGGGGTTCGCCGAACTCGCCGCGGCGGTATCGAATGCCGGTGGCTTGGGGATCATCACGGGCCTGACGCAACGGACGCCGGAACTGCTGGCCAAGGAGATCGCGCGCTGCCGCGACATGACGGATAAGCCAATCGGGGTGAACCTGACCTTTCTGCCCACCTTCAGCGCGCCGCCCTATCCGGAGTACATCGCAGCGATCAGAGAGGGCGGCGTCAAGATCGTCGAAACCGCCGGGCGCAGCCCCGAACAATACATGCCGGCTCTGAAGGCCGGCGGCATCAAGGTGATCCACAAATGCACCTCCGTGCGTCATTCGCTGAAGGCCGAGCAGATCGGCTGCGATGCCGTCAGCGTCGACGGTTTTGAATGCGGCGGCCATCCGGGCGAGGATGACATGCCAAACATGATCCTGTTGCCGCGTGCGGCCGAGGAACTGAAGATCCCGTTTGTTGCCTCTGGCGGCATGGCGGACGCGCGCAGCCTGGTTGCGGCGCTGGCGATGGGGGCCGCCGGCATGAACATGGGTACGCGCTTCATCGCCACCAAAGAGGCGCCGGTGCATGAGAACGTCAAGAATGCGCTGGTTCAGGCCTCGGAGCTCGATACCCGACTCGTCATGCGCGCGCTCCGCAACACCGAGCGGGTCCTCAACAACAAGGGCGTCGAAGATTTGCTCGAGATCGAGCGAGAGAAAGGTAGAAGCCTCAAGATCGACGACATCCATGACCAGGTGGCGGGCGTCTATCCGAAGGTGATGATCGACGGCGATATGGACGCGGGCGCTTGGAGTTGCGGCATGGTCGTGGGACTCATTCGCGATATTCCGACCGTGAAGGAACTGGTCGACCGTATCATGGCGGATGCCGAGCGACTGATCAGGGGCAGGCTTACGGGATTCCTGGACGCCGACAGCACGGCCGCCCTAAAGGTCGCATGAAGCGACGGCTAGCCGATTGGCACCTCGTAGGGCTTGTCGAGCGCGAAGTGCATCCCTCCAAAGCGGTTGCAAAACCCAGGAGAACGCCGCTTCACCTGATTGCTAAAGCGCCGGTTGCGACGGCGGCTTCACGTTAGCTGCTGGAGCTTCTTCAGCGGATTGAGTTCGCTCGGCTGGCCCTGTTCCTCGCGGCCGCGCTCCGCCTCGGCCTTGCCGTCCTCGTGAAGCTCCTGATCCCCGACGATCTCGCCGACGGCCTGTTTCGCCTTGCCGGCGATCCGCTGCTTAAGACCTTTCACCTTGCCCATGGCAGCCTCCAAGCACACGCCGCTGCCCCGGCGCCAAAGGGGATAAGCGCCGGGGCCTGCGGTTTCGTCCAAAGTGCTTCCGGCAGCAGGGGGCAGATGCCGGAGGCGTGGGTCAGACTCCCTGGCGCGCCGATGGTTCCTCCGCTCATCGCCGTGCGAGCTCGATGATCACGCCTTCATTGCCCCGAAGCAGGATCGATGCGTCCGGCCATGGCTCGCGCGGCCGGTCCAGATGTGTTGACATCAGCAGGCAGCCACGGCCGTGCCAGTGCCATCTCCGCGGCTCGGCGGCGATGTTGAGGGCGACCAGCAATTCGCCCGTGTCTGTCACGCGCTTGAAGGCGAGGACGTCGTTTTGCGATCGCAGCGGCGCGTGGCCGCCTTCGCGAAGACAGGCATGCTCGCGCCGCAGCGCGATCAGCGCGCGAAACAACGCCAGGATGGAGTGTTCGTCCCGTCTCTGCTGCGCCACGTTGGGCGCATCGCGCGGCCCCAGCGGTAGCCATGGGCTGCCTGTGGTGAATCCACCGCTCTCGCTGTCATCCCAGCGCATCGGCGCGCGCTCGGGATCGCGGCAAAGTTCATATCCCGGCACAAGCTTCTCGAAGGGATCGCGAACGCGATCGGCTGGAATGGAGACCCGTTTGCGGCCGATCTCGTCGCCCATGAAGAAAAACGGCGTTCCCCGCAGCGTCATCAACAGCATCGCGAGCACGCGCATCTGCGCCGCACCGATCTTGCTCGCGATCCGCTGCTTGTCGTGCCCGCCAATCACCCAGACCGGCCAAGCGTCCTTGGGAATGGCGTTTAGATAGGCGTCGATGGTCGCCTGGAGCGACAGCGCGTCCCATTGCGAGTCCAGCAGCGCGAAATTCAGCGGCAGGTGCAGGCGCGGTCGATCATTGCCGTAGAAGTGCCCGATCCGGTCGGTCTTGCCCTGAACTTCGCCGCACAATAGCCGGTCCGGATAGCCATCGATCACCTCACGGATGAATTCGATGCACGACATCGTCTCCGGACGGTCGTCGGTAAACGCGGACGTATGGCGTTGCGGCGGCGGCTTGTCCTTGGCTTGCGGGTTTGGTGGATTGTCGCGCAACAGATCGTCCTTGATCAGCACGGCGCTGGCATCGACGCGAAAGCCGTCGACGCCGCGATCGAGCCAGAAGCGCATGGCGTCGGCGATCGCTGCCCTCACGTCTGGATTGCGCCAGTTCAGGTCGGGCTGCTCGACCAGGAAAGAATGGTAATAATATTGCCGCCGCGCGTCACACCACTCCCAGGCGCTACCACCGAAACGGCTCAGCCAGTTATTCGGCGGCCCGCCATTCTCGGCCGGATCGGCCCAGATGTACCAATCGGACTTTGCGCTATGGCGCGAACTGCTGCTCTCGATGAACCAGACGTGGTCGTCGGCGGTGTGATTGGGGACCAAGTCGAGAATGAGCCGGATCCCATCCGCGTGCAGGGCGCTGACGAGGCGATCGAACTCGTCGAGCGTGCCGAAGCCCGGGTCGATTGAACGATAGTCGGAGATATCATAGCCGAGATCGCGAAAGGGACTGCGGTAGATCGGCGTCAGCCACACCGCATCGATGCCGAGCCATTTCAGATAGTCCAGCCGCGACATCAAGCCGGCGAGGTCGCCTTTGCCGTCGCCATTGGAATCCTGGAACGAGATCGGCGCGATTTCATAGATGACTGCGGATTGCCACCACGCGCGTTCGTCACGGGATTCGGTCATTGCCTCGATTTCACCTCGTTGCAGTTGGCCTCTTGATCAAGCTCAGGAAACGGACAGCGATGGCGCAGCTCGTGACCTTGATGATGGCGTCGCGCGGGCCTTGGATTTCCGGGTCGGTGACGCTGTCGCACCACCTCCTTGCCATGCCAAACCAGCGCCATCATCTCGGTCCTCCGCAATCAATCATGTGGCATCTAAATCCAGGCATGAACGATGGTTGCTATGCGGCGCGAAATTCTTCGCACTGCACGGGCCCCGTGCGAGAATAGGAACAGCTAGCCGGTCGAGCGATTGGGCATCATCATCCGAACCCGCGAGGATACGCCCTATGGCCGCCAATCAACTCGCCGTCGTCACCGGCGCCTCAACCGGTATCGGCCGGGAACTTGCCAGGTGCTGCGCCCAAGCAGGTTTCAATCTTGTCATCGCCGCGGACGAGGCCGCGATCGAGGGGGTGGCCGTCGACCTGCGTCGGTTTGGCGGCAGCGTGGAGCCGGTCGAGACCGATCTCGCCACCATCGAGGGCGTCGACAAGCTCTGCGCCGCAGTCGCCGACCGGCCGATCGACGCGCTGCTGGCCAATGCCGGAATTGGCCTCGGCAGGGCCTTCCTCGACCAGGATTTCCAACGCATCAGGCACGTCGTCGATACCAACATCACCGGCACGCTCTACCTGATCCATCGCGCCGGCAATGCGATGCTGCGACGCAACTCTGGGCGCATTCTCATCACGGGCTCGATCGCCGGCCCCGGCAGCTTCGAGGCGGTGTACAACGCCTCCAAAGCTTTTCTCGACTCGTTTTCCTTCGCTCTGCGCGAAGAGCTGCGCGATAGCGGCGTCACCGTCACTTGCCTGATGCCTGGCGCCACCGACACCGAATTCTTCCGCCGCGCCGACATGATGGACACCAGGGTTGGCACCGAGCAGAAGGATGGCGCCTACGAGGTCGCCAAGGCTGGCTTCGATGCAATGCTGCGCGGTGAGGCCGACATCGTCACCGGGCTGAAGAACAAGATCCAGGCGACGGTCGCCACCATCACGCCGAACGAGATGCTGGCCAAGCAGCATCGGAAGCTGGCCGAGCCTGGCACGGCGAAATCGTAGCGCGAGAGTGCGCCAACTCTCGCGGCAGGCCGTAAACGGCGCCTCTCCCTCCGGTGCCAAAAAGCCATAGCAAGCTCCGGGCCCTGGGAGACGTCTTGCAGGGAACGTATTAGCCCCTATGCATTTTCACGGCCCACTTCCGCAATAATCGCCACTGAGCCACGTCCTCGGCCAACGGGAGGACCAGCGCGCCCGCCGCGGTGAGGCTGTAGCCGCTTGGCGATCGCTCGACCAATCGTAACCCAAGGCGTCCTTCCAGTTCGGTCAGGCGCCGCTGGACGGTGGACTGGTTCACTCCCAGATGGCGTGCGGCCGCGAGCGTGCTGCCGTGATGAGCCACCGCCAGCAGGTACTTGAGATCATTCCAGTCGAACATCACAGATCCCCAACGCGCGCAGCCATTCTGCATCCTTGCGGCTCCCTTCCGCAATCGTCTTGACTGCCGCGATTCGCGCTCGACCCTCACAGCGTAACGTAAAGGATCTACATCATTCGCCTTCGAGCGCATTCCTGAGGGAATCGGATGAGCCTTGCGTGCTCTGTGCGGGGCGACCATATGGCTGCTCGTCGACCAAAGCAGTTGGCGGGAATATGCTGTCGTATATTGCGCGAGCTTCCCGAATGAGACGAATTCGCTCGAGCTCGGATTTCGGGACAAATCGAATGACGTCGCCCATGTGCGCTCCCGCTAGGCTGCTTCGTGCGCGCGCCGCCATATCGGAAACGGGTCTGCGAGCTTTGCCCATCGCGCGACGTCCATGGCAGGTTTTCCCGTGACGAGACATGCGTCCAGGCGGGCGCGGATCGCGTCTTCGTCCATGCCGGTGCCGATGAACACGATTTCCTGACGGCGATCGCCGTAGATGCTGCTCCAGTTTTGTCGAAGCTTCTTGCGCCAGAAAGGATCATCCGGCCATCGTTCTGCCGGCACGCTAGCCCACCAAAAACCAAGGGCCTGGGTGCGAATGATCGAACCCGCCTGGCTGAGTTCACCGAGCCATTGCGGCCGTGTCGCGAGCCAGAAGTGCCCCTTGGCGCGAATGACGCCAGGCCAAGGCTCCTTGATGAACCTGTCGAACTTGGCGGGGTCGAACGGTCGGCGCGCGCGATAGACGAAGTTCCTTACGCCGTATTCTTCCGTTTCCGGCACGTGATCGGCAAAGCCGTAGAGCTCCTTGTACCAGAGGGGATGCTGCTGAGCCTTTTCGAAATCGAACCGGCCGGTGTCGAGAATGCGATCGAAAGCGACCCGGCTGTGGTTGGCTTCGATCAGGTCCGCTTCCGGATTGAGGGCGCGGATGATCTTTCGCGCCGCCTCGCGCTGCTCGGGCGAGGCGTCATCAACCTTGTTCAGGACGATCACATCGGCAAATTCGATCTGCTCGACGAGGAGATCGACCAGCGTGCGCTTGTCGTTATCGAGCGCTTCACCGCGTTGCTCCAGAAAATCCTTCGACGAATAGTCCTTGAGCAGGTTCACGGCGTCGACCACGGTCACCATCGTGTCGAGGCGCGCCACGTCGGCGAGGCTTTCGCCGTCTTCGGAGCGAAAATCGAAAGTCGCAGCGACCGGCAGCGGCTCGGAGATGCCCGTCGATTCGATCAGCAAATAATCGAAGCGACCGTGTTCGGCGAGTGCGCGGACCTCCTTCAAGAGATCGTCGCGCAGCGTGCAGCAGATGCAGCCGTTCGTCATCTCGACGAGCTTCTCATCGGTCCGGGATAGATTCGCACCGCCATCGCGAACCAAATCCGCATCGATGTTCACCTCGCTCATGTCGTTGACGATCACCGCCACCTTCAGGCCGTCCCGATTGTTCAAGACGTGGTTCAGCAAAGTGGTCTTTCCAGCCCCGAGGAAGCCGGACAAGACGGTGACGGGGAGTTTCTGCATGGAGATCGAAGAGCCTTTTCAATGGGATAGGACGGCGCTTGGGGCTGGGCATTTCGGCTAGTGAATGTAATGTTATAACATTACATCTCTGAAGCCTGGCCGTCTGTCAAGGCGCTTTGGATCACCGCACGATCGGAACCACCCTGAACGCGCTGGTGCGGTCCGGGTTTAGCATCGAACTCGTCGACGAGTTCGCCCTGTCGACTGAGCAGATCAAGGAGATCCCGGCGCTCGCGGAAGAGCTGGAGCGGCCGAGGAGGCTGCTCGTGTCGTCGAGGCGATCGGGTGCCGATCCCGCCAATTGATCTGCATCATGGCGGCAGACGCGAGGCTTCGCGCTCGTTCTGCGGAGCGGACCGTTCAAGCCGTCCGTATCAACTCCCCTGGCCGGCCTTGGCCGAATAGAGTTCTGCAAAGCGCTCCCGCAGCAGGTTCTTCTGTACCTTGCCCATGGTGTTGCGCGGAAGCGTCTCGACGAAGATGATGCCCTTGGGCTGCTTGAATTTCGCCAGCCGTCGGGACAGCGCCGCGAGAATGGTGCGTTCGTCCACGGACGAGCCCGGCGACCGGACGACGGCAGCCGTGACGCCCTCGCCGAAATCGGCATGCGGCACGCCGACGACGGCACTTTCGGAGACCCCCGGGATGGCGTCGATCTCCGTCTCGATCTCCTTCGGATAGACGTTGAAGCCGCCGGTGATGATGAGATCCTTGCCGCGGCCGACGATGTGCAGATAGCCATTTGCATCGAGCTTGCCGAGGTCGCCGGTGATGAAGAAGCCGTCGCTGCGGAATTCGGCGGCGGTCTTGTCCGGCATGTTCCAGTAGCCGGCGAACACGTTCGGCCCCTTCACTTCGATCATGCCGACCTCGTCCGCGGGCAGCGCCACACCGCTTTCGGGATCGGCGATCCGAACTTCGACCGCGGGCAGGGGGCGACCCACGGAGCCCGGAATGCGCTGGCCGTCATAGGGATTGGAGGCGATCATCCCGGTCTCGGTCATGCCGTAGCGCTCCAGGATCGCGTGTCCGGTCCTCGCCTGCCAGGCGCGGTGAGTCTCGGCAAGGAGCGGCGCCGAGCCGGCGACGAACAGCCTCATGTTGGCGGTCGTGCGCTCGTTCAGCTCCGTGCTCTCGAGCAGGCGTACATAGAAGGTCGGCACGCCCATCAGCACGGTGCTGCGCGCCATCGTCGCCAAAATGCGCTCGGCGTCGAACTTCTGCATGAACAGGATGCGCCCGCGCGCGGCGAACGTGACGTTGCAGGCCACGAAGAGCCCGTGAACGTGGTAGATCGGTAGCGCGTGGATCAGCACGTCCTTGCTGGAATAGCGCCACTCTTCAACCAGCGTCAGGGCGTTCGAGGCCAGATTGCCGTGCGTCAGCATGGCGCCCTTCGAGCGGCCGGTCGTGCCGGAGGTGTAGAGAATGGCGGCGAGGTCGTCATTCCCCCTGGCTACGGTGTCGAATGCAATCGGGAAGTCCGCCGCGGAATCGGCGAGCGAGCCCTTGCCGTGGTGATCGAGCGTCTCGACCCGGCCGCCTGCTTTGGCAGTAATGGCGCGCAGGTCGGCTTCTTCTTTCGGATCGCACACGATCAATGTCGGCTGCGCGTCGCGAACGAAGTACTCGGTCTCGGCCGGTGTATAGGCGGTGTTCAGTGGCAGATAGACGGCACCGGAGCGGAGCGTTGCGAGATAGAGGGCGATGGCCTCGACGGATTTCTCGACCTTGGCAGCGACACGGTGGTTCGGCCCGATGCCGCTCCTGGCGAGGAAGTTCGCAAACTTGCCGCTGAGGGCGGCGAGTTCGGCGTAGCTTAACGTCGCGCCGTCCTCCTTCTCAATGCAGATGGACTGATCGGACTCCGCAGAGGCAAGCAGGCGGTCGTACAGGTTCCAGGTCATGACGAGATCTTCCGTTGGGAATTGGTGTGAGGGCTGGGAACGAGGTCGCGCGACGACAATCTGGCGCGGAGCGCCTTCTTCACCTTGTCGGACGCCACCACGGTGCCGGCTTCCGCAAACGCTTCGTGGTTCGCCTCGATATGGTCGAGCGCGTAGAGATAATTGACCATCAGCCCGTAGGACTGCTTCATGCCCTTGGCCGAAGCATCCCCCAGGAAATTCAGCCGCTCCAGGCGCGCGCCGTTGCCGAGATGGAAGCGGGCGACCGGATCGACCGGCTTGCCTGACGGCAGCTTCGCCTTCAGGAAGTAGTAGGCCGCAAGCGCGGTGATGGCCTCCTTCGCCTGCGCGATGTCGCCGCCGTCATCGAGCGCGGCCAGCGCGCGTCGCGTCTCCTCATCGATCGCGCCGGAGGCCTCTGTCTTGAGTTCGCGCCGCACCCAGCCGGCAAAGCCGGGAACGGGCGACAGCGTGACGAAGGTCTTCAGGTTCGGCAGCTCGCGGGCGAGATCCTGCACCACCTGCTTGATCAGGAAATTGCCGAACGAGACGCCGGCCAGGCCCTTCTGCGTGTTCGAGATCGAGTAGAACACGGCGGTGGTCGCCTCACGCGCGGTAATCGCCTGGCGCGATTTGTCGAGCAATGGGCCGATCGCGCCGGGAATCTCCTTGGTGAGTGCGACCTCGACGAAGATCAGCGGCTCGTCGACCAGCTGCGGATGAAAGAACGCGTAGCAGCGGCGATCCGGCGGCTCGAGCCGGTTGCGTAAGTCCTCCCAGTCCTGGATGGCATGGACGGCCTCATACTTGATGATCTTCTCGAGGATGTTGGCGGACGTCGTCCAATCGATTGGCCGTAGCACGAGGAAGCCTCTGTTGAACCAGGACGAGAACAGATGGACGAAATCGTCGTCGACCGGCTGGAGCTCGGGATGCTCGCGCAGCAGCGAGAGCAGCACCTCCCGCATGCGAACCAGCGACGAAGTGCCGCCGGGCGCCAGATTGAGGCGCCGGATCAACTCCTGCCGGCGCGGCTCGGCTGCGGCATGGAGCGCCTCGAGCTTGCTGCCGTCGCCCCCCTCCTTGCGCTGGTAGGCCGCTATCGCGAGCTCGATCGCGCGACGGTCGGGCCCGAACCGATCGGCGAGCGAGGCGAGGAATTTCAGCTGCTCCGGCTCGCCCGCCTGCTCGAAAGCCGCAAGCAGCGATTGCGCGATCGCAACGCCGGAGGCTTCGCCGCGCCTGGAGAGCAGCGCTTCACCCAGAAGGGCGAGATCGCGACCCTCGCCTGCCTCGCGATCCGGCTTGATGCCCAGAACCGCGCGGCCACGTTGCGTCAAGGTATCGATGAGCCCTTGCAGGAATTCGGGCGCCGTGATGCGTCCGGATCTCGTGTCGTTCAGCATCGTTCATGCCTCCTCGGTTAACGCGACGGGCGCCCATCACCAGGTTGGGCAGCCAGGTGGAGATCGAGGGCGCCAGGCAAAGCAGGACGACCGCGAACGCCATCAGGAGCACGAAGGGCAGCGTCCCCCAGATCACGTCCCGCAACGGGATGTCCGGCGCGATGTTCCTGATGACGAAGATGTTGAGTCCGACCGGCGGATGAATGAGGCCCATCTCCATCACGATCGTCATCACCACGCCGAACCAGATCAGGTCGAAGCCTGCGTCCTTGAGCGGCGGCAGGATGATCGGCGCAGTCATCAGAATGATCGAAACCGGCGGCAGGAAGAAGCCGAGCACGACCACCAGCACCAGGATCGCTGCCAATAGTACCCATCGCGACAGCTGCATCGCGACGATCGCCTGCGCCGCCGCCTGACTGATGTGGAGATAGCTCATCACGTAGGAGTAGAGCAGCGACATGCCGATGATCAGCATCAGCATGGTCGATTCCTTCAGCGTCGATTCCAGGATCGGGCCGAGATCCCGCGGGCGCCACACGCCATAGATCGAGGCGATCAGGACCAGCGCCAGGATGCCGCCGAGGCCCGCGGTTTCCGAAGGCGTGGCATAGCCGCCGTAGAGTGCGATCATGACGCCGCTGAGCAGCACGACGAAGGGGAGCACCCGCGGCAGCGCACCGAATCGCATCGCCATCGTGAAGCGCTCATTCGAAAGGATCGGATGCTGCGCAGGGTCCGCGGCATAAGCGCGCTCTGCCGCGGCGTATTCGGACTTGAATCTCAACACCGCATACGTCGCAAACAGCAGCACCAGGAGAAGGCCCGGGCCGATGCCGGCGAGGAAGAGACGCCCGAGCGACTGCTCCGCCGCGACCGCGTACAGGATCATGGTGATCGAGGGCGGCAGCAGGATGCCCAGCGTGCCGCCGGCTGCGATGACGCCCGCAGCAAAGCCGCCGGAATAGCCGCGCTTGCGCATTTCGGGAATGCCGGCCGAACCGATGGCCGAGCACGTCGCCGGAGATGATCCGGCCATCGCAGCGAACAGCGCGCAGGCGAAGACATTGGCGATGCCGAGCCCACCGGGGATGCGGCCCATCCAGACGTGCAACGCGCTGTAGAGGTCCTGTCCCGCCTTCGACTTGCCGATCGCGGCGCCCTTCAGGATGAAGAGCGGGATCGCCAGCAGCGTGATCGAGGCCATCTCCTCGTACACGTTCTGCGTCACCGTATCGAGCGATGCGGCGGGCATGAAGAAATACATGAAGATGACGGCGACGGCACCGAGCGCCAGCGCGATCGGCATGCCCGAGGCCATCACGGCGAGCGTGGCCCCGCCATACATCAGTCCGACGGCAAACGTGCTCATTTGCTCCTCCATCCGTCGACGCGCGAGGCGAGCTGAAGCGCGATCTGCACCGTCATCAGCGTCATCCCGAGCGACATCATGCTGTAGGGAATCCATAGTGGCGGGGCCCAGGTCGATCCGGACACCTGTCCGTCGACCCATGCCTCGTGGAATAGCGTCCAGGATTTCCAGGCGAAGAAGCAGCAGAACAGCAGGCTCGCCATGTCGACCACGAGCATGCGGATCGCATTGCCGCGCTTCGACAGATAGCCGGTGAGAGCCTCGATGCCGATGTGGCCGCGTCCGGCTTGCACGAACGCGGTCGACAGGAACGTGGCGCCGACCAGCAGGAACACCGCGGCCTCGTCCTGCCAATAGGTTGCCGCGTTGAAGAAGTAGCGCGCAGCCACGCTGTAGCTCAGGATCGTACTCGCGACGATGAGTGCGATCGAGCAGAGGACGACGATCGTCCTGTTGAGCAGGGTCATCGCACGATTGATCCGTCCCACTGTGGAGCCGGGTCGCGCAGCCGTCACGATGACGGAGTGGCCGAGATCGACGCCGTGCGCGCTCATGACCCGGCCTCCATGGCAAGCTTGATCAACCGGGCGCAGTTCTCGTTCTTGTTGGCGTAATCCTTCCAGGCGGTGTCGCGCGCAAGCTCCCGCCACGCCTGAACCGTCTTGTCGTCGAGATCGTGCACGCTCGCGCCGGCGGCCTGGTAGACCTTGGCCACGCGGACGTCATCGTCCATCGCCGCGGTGCGGCCGAACGCTTCCAGCTCAGCGCCGACCGAGACGATGATGTCGCGCTCCTCGCTCGAAAGCCGGTCGAACACCGCCTTCGACATCACGAGCGGCTCGAGCATGAACCAGTAGCTCTTGGCCCGGCCGGTCGTCAGATGCTTGGCGAGCTCCTCCAGACGGAACGAGGTCAGGCTGGTGGAGGAGGTGAGGGCGGCATCGCAGGCGCCGGTCTGCATCGCCGCATAGAGTTCGTTGGAGGGGAGCGACAGCACCGAGGCGCCGGCGGCCTGGAGCACGAGATCCATCTCGCGCGAGCCGCCGCGGATCTTCATGCCCTTGGCATCCGCGACCTCGACCAGCGGTCGCGCACGGCTGGCGACGCCGCCCGCCTGCCAGATCCAGGTGACGATGACGATGCCTTTGGCGGCGAGAAACTTGCTGAACTCCTGGCCGATCGGCTTGTTCTTCCAGCCGAGCCCTTCGTCGTAACCGGTGACGAGGCCCGGCATCAGGCCGATGTTCAGTTCGGGAAGATCTCCGCCGGCGTAGGAGATCGGAATGAGGCTCATGTCGAGCGCGCCTTTGCGCATCGCCGAGACCTGTGCGTTGGTCTTCATCAGCGACGAGCCCGGATAGATCTCGGCGGTCATCGCGCCCTTGCTGCGCTCCTGGATCAGGGCCGCGAAACGCCGGCAGAGCCGGTCGCGGAAATCGCCCTCGGTCGCCGTGCCGCCCGGAAACTGGTGCGAGATCTTCAGGGCCGTGGCCGCGCGCGCTTCCCCGAACCGCAGCAGCGCCGGGGCCGCGATTCCCAAGGCCAGGGCTTGGCGTCTTGAAATCCTCATTCCATACCTCCCGTTGCTAGATTGCATTTTTTATTTCTAATCTTGCATACAATTAATATATGAACTGCATGCTGTTTGTTTTGTCAAGTATATGGTATGGAATTGTGGGATCAGGTGTATGCAATGAGCCAGGCCTTCAGACTTAAGCAGTCGATCGAAGACGCTGTAATTGCAGGAGAATTCCTGCCGGGCGATCGCCTGGACGAGGCCTCGCTGGCGGAGCGATTCGGGGTGTCGCGCACCCCCATCCGGGAGGCGCTGCTTCAGCTCGGCGCCGAGGGCTTCATCGATGTTCGCCCGCGCCGCGGCGCGATCGTCAGCGTCCCGTCACCGACCAGGCTGTTCGAGATGTTCGAAACGATGGCGGAGATCGAAAGTGCTTGCGGACGCCTGGCCGCGCGTCGGCTGACCCCGGAGAACGATGCGGCAATGGAGACTGCTCATCGCGCCTGCGAGATTGCCGCGCGCGAAGGCGACAGCGAGCAGTACTACGCTGACAACCGCAATTTTCACGAAGCGATCTACCGCGCGAGCCGCAACAGTTTTCTCGCTGATCAAGCCTTTGCTCTGCACAAGCGGCTGAGCGCCTATCGCCGTATCCAGCTTCGTGCGCGCAACCGCCTGCTGCAATCGCTCCAGGAGCACGCCGGGATTCTCGAAGCGATCCGCGCCGGCGATGAGCAACTCGCGGCAACGCGACTTCACGACCATGTTCTGGTCCAGGGTGAGCGGTTCTCGGACATGGTGCTTGGCCTTGCCGCAGATCGACGATCCGACACGACCGGAAGCAGGAGCGGAACGGCGAAGTAGAGGCTGCGTCAGCGCCAGCGAGAGCGTTGCTCTCGCCGTAGCCGTAGGTCACTCCATTCAGGGTGTCCGCGCCGTGCTGCCGGTCGTGCCGCCAGCGAAGAATGCCAGGAGATGTTGAGAGGCATAGGTCGAATTCTCATCCGGCAACCAATGCCCGGTACGTGGCGCAACATCTCCGCGCACATTCGTGGCGAGTTCCTTCGCCATCTCCGTTTCGGCCCAGCCGTTGCTCTTCTCGCCGGCCAAGGCGAGGACGGGCATCGGGAGCTTCTTCTGCATGAATTGCTTGAAGTGCCGTTCATCCTCGGGAAAAGCCCGATAGAGCTCAAACCCTGCCCGAAGGCCACCGGGGGCCGCATAGGCATGCGCATAGACCGCGATGTCTTCGTCAGCAACAGGCGCTGCGAGCCTCTTCTTGTAGAAATCCGAGATGTAGGCTTGCTCGTGACCGCTCACGAGGAAGCCCGAATGCTGCTTCGCCGAAACTCCCCGCTTCAGATCTTCCTCATCAGCGAATGTCGGCGGTACGACGCTCGCCAGTTGCTCTTCGCATGTAGGCGTGCGGACTGGATCCCATTTCCGTCCGGAATGCGTAGACGAACGCGGATGCGGATCCGTAGCCCAGTTGCATCGCGGTCTCCGTGACTCCCGTGCCGCCGCTCAACAGCTCGATGGCGCGCAGCAGCCGCACCCGTCGCCGCCATGATCGCAGGCTCGAACCCATTTCCGCTTCGAACTGGCGCGTCAGTGTACGTGACGACATGCCGAGCGCCTTGGCCCAATCATCCGAACTTCGGGAATCGGCTGGATCGACGTAGAGCGCTTCGCAAAGGCGCAGCAGGCGTTCGCCGCGCGGCCACGGCAATCCCGCCGTCAGCGCGCGAGCCCTGCCGAGCTGATCGAGAATGAGTGTCGCGACACGATCGGGGTAGCCGTCGGTATCCTGGCTTCCTTCGATGGCTGCGGCCTCGACGATCAACGCCTTCAGCAGGGGAGACACGGCGAGCACTGTCGGAGCCGATGGCAGATTGCTCCCGGCGTCGACGGCAATCCACAGGCTGCGAAACTCGGCGCCGAGAAGGGAGCCCACCCGATGGCGAACGTCGCGCGGCAGCCAGACGGCCTGTTCGGGCGAGATGACGAAGGAACGATTCTCCGCGGTCACCATCAGCACGCCGTCGATGGCGTAGACCACCTGGTGCCAGTCATGCGCGTGCTCCGGAAATTCGTGCCGCGCCGGGATCGACTGGGCGCGCATGGTGATGGGGCGCGGTGGCAAGGCATCCGGCGGAGCCGATAACGGGGTCCAGGTCATGTCGTTTCCCGATTGGCCGATATTCTATATAAATTGGCAAAACGTCGAAAGACAGCCGCTTTTCGCTCTGCTAGCGCTCCAGTTCAGGGCCGGCCACACCACGGACTTCGTTCGCCGGACCGTCTCGTCCCTCGTATCAGGAGCGGAGCATGGCCGAGTGCGATAGCCGGGGCCTGCCGATGTCGACAGATTCGCCGAAAGCCGCCGGTCAATATCGCGCCGGCATCGATCTGCTTCTGTCGGCGTGGCCGGGCGCAGATGAGGCGCTGCGGCAGGCCGCGGAGCACGATCCACATTTCGCGCTGGCGCACGCCGCCCTCGCACGTCTGCACGCGATCAAGGCCGAGCCCGCGGAGGCGCGCGCAAGGACCGCGATTGCACAGGAAATCGTCGCGCGAAACGGCTCGCCGCGTGAGATTAGCCATGTGGCGGTCCTCGCGCTCGCGGTGACTGGCCAATCCGTCAAGGCGTTGGAGAGCGCGCTCGCGCATCTGGACGCGTGGCCGCGCGACGTCCTGATCCTCTCTCTGCCGCTCGGCGCGTTCGGCCTGTTCGCGTTCTCGGGGATGATCGGTCACGACCAGGCGCGCGTGGATCTCTGCGAACGCGTGGCGGATCGCTACGACGCGGATGACTGGTGGTTCCTGACCTATCGCGGCTGGTCACATGCCGAGAACGGATCGGTCTCGAGAGGTCGCGACCTCGCGCAACGTGGTCTCGAACGGCGTCGTGCCAACGCGAATGCTGCGCATGCGGTCGCGCATGCGATGTTCGAGCAGGGGGCCAAGGACGAAGCCGAAACGCTGCTCGAAGGCTGGTTGCCGGAATATGATCGGGCAGGAATGCTTTACGGTCATCTGGCCTGGCACGCGGCGCTCTCGGCGCTGGAGCGCGACGATCCGCAACACACCCTGGCGATCTACTCCAAATACGTTCGACCTTCGGCCTCCCTCGGTCTGCCGATCAACGTCGTGAGCGACACGGTTTCCTTGTTGTGGAGACTGCAGGCGTATGGCCATGAGGTGCCGTCCGGCATGTGGGAGGAGGTCGAGAGCTACGCCGGATCCCGCTATCCGAATCCCGGTCTCGCATTCGTCGAAGTACACATGGCCTTGTTGGCCGCCGCGACCGGAAAACACGCCGATGCGGCCGACCGCATCAAGGCGAATGCGCAACGTGTCGCGGACGGCGCCCTGCCGGCTGGCCCCGTCGTGGCGGCCATCGGCCGGGCGGCACTCGCGTTCGCGAACACTGACTACGCCGAATGCATGCGGATTCTCGAGCCCGTGGCCGCAGACGTCGCGCGGGTCGGCGGCAGCGGCGCCCAGAGGGAAATCATCGAAGACATGTTGTTGCTCGCTTTCATGCGAAGCGGCGATTCCGCCAAGGCACGCGATCTGCTCAATCGCCGCCTTCACCGCCGTCCGTCGCAGCGCGATGCGCGTTGGCGCGGCCAAATCGAGGTCTGAATGTCAGAAGTTGCCGTGCAAGGGCGGGTGGAGGCTCCGCCCGCGTTCCGTTTCGAGCGCAGCAATGTCGCAAGGCTCGCCGTCGCGCAGGCACTGGCCGGCGCGAATTCGACGATCGTCTACGCCACCGGCGCCGTGATCGGCGACATGCTGGCGCCGACCAAGGCGCTGGCAACTCTCCCGATCTCGATCTTCGTGGTCGGGATGGCCGCCTGCACCTTGCCCGCTGGAGCGGTCGCGCAACGTTACGGGCGACGCGCGACCTTCATGATCGGCACCGGCTGCGGTGTCCTCTCCGGTCTGATTGGATCGCTCGCGATTCTATACGCCTCGTTCGGCTTGTTCTGTGCGGCAACGTTTCTCGGCGGTATCTACGCCGCGGTGGTGCTGTCCTTTCGCTTCGCTGCCGCCGATTGTGCGGCGCCGGAGCGGCGGCCGCGCGCGCTATCGGCGGTGATGGCAGGCGGTGTCTTTGCCGGCGTGATCGGGCCGCAACTCGTCACGTATACGATGGGTCTGTGGCCGCCCCATCTCTTCGCGGCCACCTATCTGGCACAAGGCGCGGTCGCCGCGATCTCCTTATCGGTTCTCGCCGGGGTCCGTCTGCCGATGCCGATCGCGGCCGACAGGGGCAGAGGCCGTCCTCTTTCCGTGATCGCGCGCCAGCCGCGTTTCATTGCCGCGGTGGTCTGCGGTGTCGTCTCCTATCTGCTGATGAACTTCCTGATGACGGCGGCGCCGCTCGCGATGAAGTTCTGCAATCTGTCGCAGGAGTCTGCCAATCTTGGTCTGCAATGGCATGTGATCGCCATGTATGGACCGAGCTTCTGGACCGGCAGGTTGATCACCCGGTTCGGCGCATCGAGGGTGGTGGCGACCGGGCTGCTGCTCACCGCCGCCTCTTCGGCCGTCGGTCTGTTCGGCATTCAGGTCGGGCACTTCTGGGCGACGCTGATCCTGCTCGGCGTCGGCTGGAATTTTGGTTTCGTCGGAGCTTCCGCGATGGTCCTGGAGTGCCATCGCGCGGAGGAGAAGGCGCGCGTCCAGTCGCTGAACGACTTCATCGTGTTCGGCACGATGACTTTCGGCTCGTTCCTGTCGGGTGGACTGCTCTCCGCCTACGGCTGGAATACGGTCCTATGGGTCTCGTTTCCGCCTCTGTTCTTGGCCGCAGCCGCGCTGGCGCTGGCAGCTCCGCGATCGCGCTGCGGCGATGCAGCGTCGTGATATGCTCGAGCGCGCCGCGGAGGCCGTCGCACCGATGCGGTCCGGCCAGGCCCATTTCAGAATGGTGTTGACCATGAGGGAGAAGAGCCATGCGCATCAATGATAACTTGACGGTTCCGGTGATCGTCCAGGCCGGGCAGCTGCCGTGGACCCAAAGCCCGGCGGCGGGTGTCGACCGGCGCATGCTGTTCCGCATCGGCGACGAGGTCGCGCGCGCCACCTCGATCGTGCGGTACGCCCCACACAGCGCGTTTCCGCGCCATACGCATGGCGGCGGCGAAGAGATCGTCGTTCTCGATGGCGTCTTTCAGGACGAGCATGGCGATTACCCTGCGGGCAGCTACTTCCGCAATCCGCCCGGGACCTCGCATGTCCCTGCATCGGAGGCTGGCTGCACGATCTTCGTGCGCCTTTGGCAGTTCCGGGATGGCGATCGCGACCAGATCGTACGACGGCCCGCGGAAGGTCGTCAGCGCGAGCCGCGATCGGGGGCGGCGAGCGCGCTCGAACTGTTCGACGACGGATTTGAGAACGTGCGTTTCGAGAGCTGGATGCCGGGCAGTTCCGTCACGGTCGAGAATGCACGCGGGCTCGAAATGCTCGTTCTCGCCGGGAGCTTGTCGATCGGTGATCAGACGCTGCTCCCGCAAGGCTGGGTCCGCTTGCCGGCCGGACAGCCCCTGCGTGCCGTCTGCGGTGCGGACGGCGCGAACGTCTGGCTGAAGGACGCTCCCCTGCTGCATCCGGACATCTGCCAGATGCCGTGAGCGCGAGGTGATCCGCACGTCCTGGAAGGCCCGATCGACAGATGCCGGGCCGCGATGACAACGCGGCGATTGATTTTGCAAGACGATCGGTCTAATAAATCGCCATGAGAGCGATTTCGCCGTCAGCCGAACCACGTCGCCGTGGCCGTCCGCCCAAGGACCAGACACGGCCAGACGCGCCGCGCGCACGGCTGCTGCGTACCGGCGTTGCGATCCTGACCGAGAAGGGCTTCAGTGCCGTCGGGGTCGAGGAGATCCTGGACGCCGCGGAGGTGCCAAAAGGCTCATTTTACCACTACTTCGACAGCAAGGAGGCCTTTGGTCTCGCACTGATCGACGCCTATGCCGACTATTTCGCGCGCAAGCTGGACCGATGGTTCGACGACACCGAGCGTGCTCCGCTCGACTGTCTGCGTGATTTCATCGCGGACGCGCGCTCGGGCATGGCGAGACATCGCTACCGGCGCGGCTGCCTCGTCGGCAATCTCGGACAGGAGATGGGTGTTCTGCCCGAGCCGTTCCGGAAACGCCTCGTCGCCGTGTTCCGGGATTGGGAAGCGCGGACGGCCCGTTGCCTGCAGTCGGCGCAAGAGGCAGGCGAGATGTCCAGCGAGCTCGACTGCGAGGATCTCGCGCAGTTCTTCTGGATCGGCTGGGAGGGCGCGGTGTTGCGCGCCAAGCTCGAACGGCGCCCGGACGCTCTCGACGTCTTCGCCGAAGGCTTTCTTGCGATGATCCAGGCGAAAGGTGAGGGGCGATGACTGTCGTGCCAATCTCCAACGAGGAGCCAAACTCATGACCGAAACACGCGCCGTCAGCCGCTTCCCTGTCCCCGATCTCGCCGATATGCCGGACGATATCCGCAGCCGCATCCTGGCCGTGCAGGAGAAGTCCGGATTCATTCCGAATGTCTTTCTCGTGCTCGCGCACCGGCCGGAGGAGTTTCGCGCGTTCTTTGCCTATCACGATGCGCTGATGGACAAGCCCGGCAATCTGACCAAGGCCGAGCGCGAGATGATCGTCGTTGCGACCAGCAACCTCAATCAGTGCCAGTACTGTGTGGTGGCGCATGGCGCGATCTTGAGAATCCGTGCCAAGGACCCGCTGATTGCCGATCAGGTCGCCGTCAACTACCGCAAGGCCGACATCACCGATCGTCAGAAGGCGATGCTGGATTTCGCCGTTCGGGTCTCGACCGAGGCGCACAAGACGTCTGAAAGCGACTTCGCGACGCTGAAGGCGCACGGATTCACCGAAGAGGACATCTGGGACATCGCGGCGATCTCGGCCTTTTTCGGCCTGTCGAACCGGCTCGCGAACGTGACGAGCATGCGTCCGAATGCCGAATTCTATGCCATGGGCCGCTGAGAGAAGGAGCGACGCCATGGAGCTGTCATCCCGGCAATTGGCTTTGAAGGAAAGAGCCGCCGCCTTCTCGAACGGGCTGCTGCGCAAGCGCGGCGCCGAGATCGATCAATCGCGCGAGTATCCCTTCGACGTTGTCGAGGCGCTGAAAGCCGAGCGCTTCATGGGCATGACGATCCCGAAGGAATATGGCGGGCAGGGCCAGAGCTTCCTCGACACCGTGCTGGTGATCGAGGAGATGGCGCGCGCGTGCACGGTCTCGGCGCGCATCGTCGTCGAGGCCAATATGGGCGCGATCTCCACCGTCATGGCCTACGGCACCGATGCACAGCGCAGGCGCGCTGCCGATCTCGTCCTGGCGGGCGACAAGCCGGCCATCTGTATTACGGAGCCGGACGCGGGCAGCGATGCGAGCGGCATGAAGACCCGGGCCGACAAGCGCGGCAATCGCTACGTGCTCAACGGCAGCAAGCATTGGATCACCGGCGCCGGCGTGTCGCGCCTGCACCTGATCTTCGCGCGGGTCTTCGATGAGAGCGGTGAGGAGCTTGGCGTCGGCGGCTTCCTCGCCGTGCGCGGCGAGGCCGAAGGGCTGCGCATCGGCAAGCGCGAAACGACGATGGGGCTCTGCGGCATGCCCGAGGGCGAGCTCGTGTTCGAGGATCTGGAGATCTCGCCGGAGATGGTGCTGCTGCCTCCGTCGGGCTTCAAGCGCGGCTTTGCCGACCTCATCAATGCCTACAACAGCCAGCGTGTCGGCGCGGGTACTGTCGCGATGGGGATCGCTGCGGGTGCGCTGGAGCACGCCGTCGAATGGGTCAAGACACGCGAGCAGTTCGGGCGCCCGATCGGCGAATTCCAGGGGCTGCAATGGATGCTCGCCGACATGCAGACGCAGCTCACCGCATCGCGCTTGATGCTGCATGCAGCCGCCGCGTCGCGAGGCCCAGGCGGCAGCGCATTTCCCGATCCGACCCTCGCAGCCCAGGCGAAGATCTTCGCGTCCGAGGCGGCGATCAAGATCGTCAACGATGCACTTCAGATGTTCGGGGCCCGCGGCTATTCGCGCGACTTTCCGCTCGAGCGCATGGCGCGCGACGTGCGCATGTTCACGATCGGCGGCGGCACGGCGCAGGTGCTGCGCACGCTCGTCGCGAGCAAGGTTCTGGGCTGGAAGCTGCCGCAGACCCGTCATTGAGCAGGGTCATCCAGACTGCTTCAGCCAGTTCTGGGCTCGGCTCGCGGTCGGCTTGCGTCTGCGATCACTAGCTCGCGTCATCATGGCCGCTTCAGCGGCCCTGACGCGCCGACGCAGCTCTAACAGTTCGCAATATGCGGCACGAAGCGGATCGTCAGAATCGAGCGTCGGCGATTGCTTTGAAGAATTCGTCGTGCCGTAGGATGAGTATCTGATCATCTTGAACACGCTGCGTTTGATATGCGCAGAGCGTATCAGGGCATTCCCTTCGCGCAACGAAAGCCGCTCGTTAACATTGATGTCGGCGCAAAAAGTTAAGACCGGAACAAGGATGCCGTGGCACCACTAGTGTCGCGCAGCGATGGCGGTCATCTCGAGCTTGACGCCCGGGCCGAGATCGGCGACGCCGATTGCCGCGCGCGCCGGCAGATGAGCTTCCGCAAAGTGCGCCTTCCAGGCGGCGTTGAACGCGGCCTTCTCCTTCAGGTCGGTCATGTAGATGGTCACCTGCAAGACGTTGGCCAAATCGGATCCGAGGGTCTTCAGCAGCTGCGCCAACTGCCGGAGGACGTCGTTTGCCTGGCCCGACATATCGAGGCTCGTGTCCTCGGGGACGATTCCACCGATGTAAAGCACGCCATTATGCTCGACCACTTCGTGGAGCAGACCTTCGTAGGGCAAGACGCGCTTGATCATGATGAGACCGATGTTGCTGGTGAGGGGAGGGACGCATATCGCACATCTTCACCACCATTACGAGGCCCTGTGACCTACCGAGCGGCACCGTCGACATCGCCGTGAGTCTTGACCTCGCTATTCGGCGGCGTCGGGTGCAACAGAGTGCACGGGAGCCCAGCGTTTGCGTCAGCCCAGATCTCGATGACATCGGGAGGTGGATCGGTATACTGCCACCACGCACTGGAACAAGGATCAGGCGATGGACGATACGATTGGATTCCCCGACCCCGGCCTCGACCTGTCCGACGGCTTCAAGCCGCACACCTCGCATTGGGGCGTGTTTTCCGCGCGTCAAGGTAAAACCGGACTCGAGGTCAGGGCCTATGCGGGGGATCCCGATCCCAACGGCATCATCGACAATTTTCCCGGCGCGCTGCGCCATCAGGCGCGCATCGCTCAGCCGGCGATCCGCCGCGGCTGGCTCGAGCGCGGTCCCGGCCCGGACGATCGCCGCGGCCGCGATGAATTTGTCTCGGTGAGCTGGGAGAAGGCGCTCGACCTGCTCGGCGACGAGCTGGCGCGCATCCGCGACACGCGTGGCCCCGGCGCCGTGTTCGGCGGCTCCTATGGCTGGTCGAGTGCGGGCCGCTTTCATCACGCCCAGAGTCAGGTGCATCGCTTCCTCAACATCGCAATGGGCGGCTATGTGCGTTCGGTCAACACCTATTCTTCCGGCGCGTCCTCGGTGCTGCTGCCGCAGATCCTGGCGGGATACGAGGACATCACCAAGCGCAACGTCACCTGGGAGCAGATCGCGGCTGATACCGAGATCGTGCTGGCGTTCGGCGGCATGGCGCTGAAGAACTCCATGGTCGCCGGCGGATCGATCAGCAAGCATGTCGAGCGCGGTGCCATGGCGGCGGCGCGCCGGCACGGCTGCGAGTTCGTCCTGGTCAGCCCGCTGCGCGACGATCTGCCGGTTGAAGCTGGCGCTGAATGGATGAGCTGCGTGCCCGGCACCGACACCGCGCTGATGCTCGGCATCGTCCACACGCTGGTGAGCGAAGGCCTGCACGACCAGGCCTTCCTTGATCGCTACACGGAAGGCTGGCCCGTCTTCCTGCGCTATCTCACCGGCGAGAGCGATGGGCAAGCAAAGCATGCCGGGTGGGCCGCCGCGATCTCAGGCGTCGACGCGGACAACATCCGCGCGCTGGCGCGTCGCCTCGCCGGAAAGCGCGCGCTCATCACCGTCTCGCATTCGCTCCAGCGCGCCGAGCATGGTGAGCAGCCGGTGTGGATGGGCCTGGTATTGGCGGCAGCGCTCGGCCAGATCGGGCTTTCCGGCGGAGGCTATGCTTATTCGCTGGGGGCGATCGGCTATTACGGCCGCCGCGTCAACGACGTGCCGGGGCCGACGCTGGGGCAGGGCCGCAACGGCGTTGCCGATTTCATTCCGGTGGCGCGCATCGCCGACATGCTGCTCAACCCTGGAAGCACCTATCGCTATAATGGCGAGACCCGCACCTATCCGGACATCCGCCTCGTCTACTGGGCCGGCGGCAATCCCTTCCATCATCACCAGGACATCAACCGCCTGCGCAAGGCGTTCGCGAAAGTCGACACGCTGATCGTGCATGAGCTCGGCTGGACCGCGACGGCCCGGCACGCCGACATCGTGCTGCCCGCGACCATGACGCTGGAGCGCGAGGACATCGGCTATTCCAGCAACGATCCCCTGATGGTCGCGATGCACCGGATCGCCGAGCCGTTTGGGCTCGCGCGCGACGACTATGATATCTTCGCCGATCTCGCCGAACGTCTCGGCGCGCGCGAACCCTTCACGGAAGGGCGCACCTCCCGGGAGTGGCTCGAACATCTGTATGAGCCGACCCGCGCCTCGCTCGCCAAGCGTGGCCTGGAAGCGCCCAGCTTCGACGAATTCTGGCAACGCGGCAGCCTGGTCGTGCCGCAGCAGCCCGATGACGGCGGCCGGCTGCGCCGCTTCCGTGAGGATCCCGCAGGTCACGCCCTGCCGACGCCGAGCGGCCGCATCGAGATTTTCTCGGCGAAGATCGCGGGCCATGGCGATGCGGATTGTCCGGGCCATCCGGTCTGGCTCGACAAGACCGATATGCCGAGGCCCGGCGCGCCGTGCTTCCTCGTCGCCAACCAGCCAGTGACGCGGCTGCACAGCCAGCTCGATTTCGGCGGCCATTCGCTCGGCTCAAAACATCGCGGCCGTGAGATCGCGCGCATGAACCCGCGCGATGCGGCCGCGCGCGGGATCAAGGATGGCGACATCATCCGCCTCTTCAACGGCCGCGGCGCCTGCCTTGCCGCCGTCCATGTCACCGACGGCATCGCGCCCGGCGTCGTGCAGCTTCCGACCGGAGCCTGGTATGACCCGATGGATCCCGAGGACGACGCGCCGCTCTGCGTTCACGGCAATCCGAACGTGCTCACCCGCGACATCGGCACCTCATCCCTGGCGCAGGGCTGCACGGGGCAGTTGACGACGGTCGAGGTGGAGAAGTTCACGGGCAATCTGCCCCCGATCCGGGCGTTCGATCCGGTGTAGGAGACGCCGTTACGTCGTAGCGCGGATGGAGCCAATGGGTCGCGCGAACGCGCGCCCGATGAACCGAGAGGCGTCGGCGTACTGGATTCCCCGCTTCGCGGGAATGAAAGTGGCATTTGGAAGACGACGGCGATGCCCCTTGCTCCGTCATTGCGAGCGCAGCGAAGCAATCCAGAGTCTTTCCGCGGAGGCATTCTGGATTGCTTCGCGGAGCCTGTCATCGGGCCGCGCTTTGCGCGGACCCGGTGACTCGCAATGACGATGGGGAGGGAGTGTACGCTGCACTTTCCCCTTCGTACCTCGGATGCAGCAGCGTTTCTTTAGCGCTGTGCTGCACAGCCGGGGGTTATCTCGCCGCATCGCTACGCGGCTGCGCTGGCGATCCAGTGCCTATCCGACGAAGAACGCCGCCGCGAGCCTGATTCGATCTCGAGACGCTCACCCTTGCTGGCGAGGCGCCAGCGTGCCGGAGACTGGCCGCTGATGCGCTTGAAGACGGTGGAAAAATGCGCCTGCGTGCTGAAGCCGACGGCAAGCGCGATCTCTGCCAATGGCCGCTCGGTGGTCGTGAGCAGCGCCTTCGCACGTTCGATCCGGTGATTGAGAAGATATTCGCGGGGACGGTAACCGGTCGCGGCGCGGAATTGGGCCGCAAAGTGCATTCTGGACAGGCCGGCGACATTGGCGAGCTCGGACAGGCTGATGCAGCGGTCGAAATGATCGGCGATATAGTGTTCGATCCGCCGCAGCCGCCATTTCGGCAAGGCATTGACCCTGACGCGCGGCGGCTCCAACCGGGCGAGATACATCGCAAGAGTCTGGCCGAGGCAGCGCATGAACTGGTGGTCCGCGGCGTGACCACGTTCGATCAGCGCCTTGGCAAGCTCCGCAGCGAGCGGGTCGCGCAACAGGACGAGGTCATTCAGTCCTTCGGTCGCGCGGAATTGCGCCGGAAAATGATCCGTGGAGATATGAAAGTGCAGGAAAGCGCACGGCGACTGGAATTGCGCGCAGAGAGGCTTCGACGGTGCGGTGACATAGAGCGTGCCTGCAGGCATGGTGCCATCGAAAACGATCTGACGGTCCCGGCTCAGTCTTGCGCGCGTGGTCTTCAAGGCGATGCCGACGAAATAGCGATCCTCGGGCGTCGTCGTTTCGTGCGACGAAGCGCCGCGGGATTCTTCCCATCGCGAGATCGTGATGTCCTCGCTGGACGTCTCCGCGCTGCGATCGATCTGACGCCATCGGCTTTCCCGGGCGAATGCCTTTGTCGTCTGCGGAGTCTCGCGATTCCGGTTGACGGCTCGAAGATCGGCCCAGGCGTGTGCCTGCATGTCGGTGAACATCGTTCGCTCTCTCTCGTCTCATCGGCGGCTTGCGATGCGCAAGTTCGCTATGGTCCGAGAGTACGCGTGTGCGCGCCAGGACGCCCGTTAGTGGTGATTAGGAGTTGTTAGTTGTTGTGTGAGTGTGAGTCCGAGCGGTGTGACAGCTCGCCGCAGGAGACTCTACTTTATGAACGTCTCAATTCGTCGCATCGGTTGGCAATCGTCGGCGCAGTCCAGGCCTCGTTCGAGCACGTGACGTCGTTTGCCCGTGCGTATGCGTCGCTACTCGAAGACGGCGTCGAAGATCTCGACGTCCATCAGCACGGGCTTGGCGATCACGGTTCCGTCGGGCCGCAGCGTCTGCGCCCGTCGAAGCGTCGGCACCACGATGCCGCCGAAACTGTCATGGGCCCAGGAGGAATGTGCGACCTTCATCCCGAACAGATCGTGATCCGTCCGCCGTTGCAGGGCGCTCTCGTCGAAATAGAAGATCTGCTCGGGAGCGAGCGTGACCAGGCGCGGGGGGAATTGCGCCCGCAGCCGCCGCCAGGTCTGGGTGCTCTCGCGCCACGGCGTCAGCTCTTCCAGCACGACATCGGGGTCGGCGAGCAGGAATGGAGTCGTCAGATAATTCCAGATCGCGACGCCGCAGAAGAAGACGAGGTGCAGTTCGTCCGCGAGCGCAGCAGAGCCGGCCTCGGCAGACGCGAAGCTCGGGTTGCGCCAGGTCCGCAGGATCTCACCGTCCAGGCTCTCGATCGTGATCGCGTCCGGTTGAAACGACCCGGAATGTTCGCCCCCCGTGATGCCGGTGAAGCGGATCGATTGGGTCCGGGTCGAGCCTTCTGCGGTCACGTCCTTGAATTCCCGGGCGTGTCCGGCGCTGGAGAACAGCGTCCCGCCGACGGAGAGGTGGAGCGTGAACCCTTTCAAGCTGTTCCAACGGGCCATACCGCCGTTGGCATCGATTACGTCGTCAAGAAGCGCCATGTCCCGCCATATCCACCATGAAGTGCCTCACCATGGCGGGGTGTGTACGGCTTGGCGTGTTAGAAGTTGTTAGGACTTGCGAGCGCGCAGGATGGCGGTATCTCGTTGAAGATGCTCTCAATTCAGGGCGGCAAGGAGGCCCCTTGCGGCAACCAGATCGCGGGTCTGGAGGCCCTCCTGATACTGAGCGACGAGTGGGGTGAGCAGGGCGCCCGCGTCGGCGGCCTTGCCGGTGCGCTCCCAGATGCGGCCGAGGCTGATCGCGCCGCGGAGTTCCCAGCCGACCGCGCATTGGCGCCGCGACAGATCGAGCGATCTGCGCAAGACGTTCTCGGCCTCCGCGATATGGCCTGCCCTTACGAGGATGTCGCCTTTGACCCTGAGCATCTCCGGCATGTCGAACGACTCGCCATGATCGGGGATTTGCGCGATGGCCTCATCGATCGTCCGCAGGGCCTCGTCGGGCTGGTTCTGGGCCAGCAGCCCCTCCGCGAGCGCCGTCGCAAACACCGTCGTCATGATCCGGTGCCGCGTGGTGTACAGCGTGGCCTGGCTGCGGCGAAGATGCTCCATGCCGGCGGCGACGTCGCCGCGGCGTAGCAGCAGCTCGCCTTTCTGGCCGATGCCGACCGCATGATAGGGGCCGAGGAAGTGGCGCGCGGAATGTTCGATCAGCCGCTCGATCAGGATTTCGGCATTGGCCCAATCCCCGACCCAGAGGAACACGTAGATCGTCCAGATCAAGGAAATACCGAGGGTCAGCGGTTGCTCCAGCAGCTCGGCCTCGCGAACGGTGTACCTGGCCGCCTCGATCGCACGATCGGGCCGGCCGGTAAGCCAGAGCCCGCGCGCCAGTGCCACCAGCGCCACGATGCGGTCGTCATAACCGAGATGCCCGATGTTCAGCCGCTGCGAGCCGGGATTGTGCATCATCGCGCTCTGGCAAAACTGCACGGCCTTGTCCTGATTGCCGATCAGATGATGTGCAACGCCCAGCATCCATTCCACGTTCAGCGCGGCGGCGGGATCGTTCAGCCTGCGCGCAACGCTTTCGCCCTGTTCGCCCGTGCCGAGCGCGCCGTGAAAATCTCCAACCCTGGTGAGATAGATGTGCAATCCGCGCAGCAGCCAGAGCTGCCAGTGCAAATCCTCCAGCTCCCGTGCAAGCTGGAAACTGCGCGTGAACGCCGCTCGGACCGCTTCCGTATTACCCTGCGTGAACATCACGGAGACGCCGAGCGCCGCCTGCAACGTCATCTCCTGGCGGCTGTCGATCGAATCCGTGTCGAGCGAGGCCAGCGCCTGCCGGGTCCAACGGTAGCATTCCGTCAGCAATGTCAGCTCGAGGAAGAACTGGGCTGCCGAGGCCGCCAGATCCACGCCGATTGTCCGGTCGCCGCCGTCCGAAAAGCTCCAGGTTAGCGCGGCCCGGACATTGGGCAGGTAGTCGGCATAAGGAAGGAAGCCGCCGGCGCTCTGCATGCCCGCTGATTTGACCGCGATGTCGCGCAGGACATCGCGGAAATATTGGGCATGGGCGCGCGCAGCGCGGGCCGCTTCTCCGTTCTCGACGAGCTTGTCCGCGACGAAGGCGCGTGTCGTGTCGAGCAGGCGATAGCGCAGCCGCCGCTCCGCGGGCGACGTTGCGATCAGTGATTTGGAGAGCAGGTTCGAGATCGTCTCGACAGCTTCGGACTCGCTGATGCCCTGGCTGGACGCGACAGCAATTGCGGCTTCCAGCGTGAACGGGCCGACGAACACCGACAATCCGCGCAGCGTCGCGCTTTCGGCCGGCGGTAGCAGGTCGTAGCTCCAGGCGAGTGCCGCGCTCAGGGTCTGGTGTCGCGGAATCGCGGTACGTCGTCCCCGCCACAACAGCGAGAAGCGGCTGTCCAGCAGCGAAGCGGTCCCGGCAATGCCATAGGCGTTCACCCGCCCGGCCGCGAGCTCGATCGCGAGCGCAATGCCGTCCAGACGCCGGCAGATCTCGGCGACGAGCGGGGCATCCTCCTCGCTGAGCTCGAACTCGCTCAGGCTCTCGGCGATGCGCTCCACGAAGAGCTGGCTTGCGGGATAGGCAAGGATGTCGGCGATGCCAAGGCCGTCGCGCTGCGGCGGGCAATCCAGTGGAAACAGCCGGTGGACGCGCTCGCCTTCGGTGCGAAAGGATTCGCGGCTGGTGGCGAGAATGTGCAGCTCTGGCGCCTCCTGGACGATGCGTTCGGCCAGGGGGGCGAGCTCATCGAGCATATGCTCGCAACTGTCGAACACCAGCAGCATCCGTTGGCTGCGCAGGAACGTCAGCAGGCCCGGCACGGGATCGTCGGAGTTGACGGTCAGGCCGAGCGCGGCCGCAATCGTCCCGGGCACGAGGCGGGCATCCGTCAGTGCACCGAAATCGACGAAGCTCACCCGACCATCGAAAGGCTTGAGCTCGCGGTGCGCGACGGCAAGCGCGACCGAGGTCTTGCCGATCCCGCCGGGGCCGACGATGGTGACGAAGCGGTGCTGAGCCAGCTCTGCGGAGATCTTCTCGACCGCATCGTCGCGCCCGATCATCTTCGCAAGCGGCGAAGGAAGCGCGTGGGGCGAAGCGCCAGGCTGGCTGGTCCGGTCCTCGAATGGTGCTGTCCGGAGCAGCGGGGCCGCGAAGCAATAGCCACGTCCGGGGACGTTGACGACGTAGCGGGCGCCTTCGCCGGCATCGCCCAACGCTTTGCGAAGCGTCGTGATGTGGAAGCGCAGGCTGCCTTCGTCGACGTTCACGTCGGCCCAGACGCGCCGCATCAGCTCCCGCTTGTCCACGACCTCGCCGGCGCGCTCGGCGAGAAAGATGAGGATATCGAGCGCGCGGCCACCGAGGTGAAGCGGCGCGCCGTCCTTCTCAATCAGCCGCGACTTGGGAAACAGCCGGAACGGCCCGAACGCAATGGCCGAATCCTGGTCGTTAGTGTCCGGCACGAGCAATGGTCCGTTGAAAAAGGCTGATGTCTGCACGTTGATCTATCAGAACGAGACATCAGTAAACTGGCCGAAAGTGGCGAAATCGCGTGGCGGTCACCGAATGCAGGGGGAATAGCCGTCGCAAATTTTGCTTAAAGGCGAGCGGTTACGACGGTGACTGCGACAATTCGTCATGCTTGACCGTCGAGGTCGCGGTGTCCGCCGCCAGAGTGCGATGCCGCCGATCATAACAGAATCTTGCAACGTCTAACGGGCAAAACGCGAGCAATGCATTCAGTATGACCTTCGAGTTAAATCCTACTCCAACGGGGAGGCTACCATGGCCACTATCGAAATCGACCGCGACGTCGCGACCAAGCCTTCGACATCGCGTAACCTTGACCTGAAGCTCGAAGTCGTCGTTATCCCCGTGTCCGATGTCGACCGCGCCAAGGCGTTCTACACGCGCCTCGGCTGGCGACTCGACGCCGACTTCGCGTCGGGCAGCGAGTGGCGCGTGATCCAGTTCACGCCGCCTGGCTCGGCCTGTTCGGTGATTTTCGGCAGGAACGTCACGGCGGCCGCGCCTGGTTCGGCGCGCGGCCTCTACCTGATCGTCTCCGATCTGGAGGCTGCACGACAAGATCTGCTCGACCGCGGCATCGCGGTCAGCGAACCCTTCCACGGTGCCGGCGATGTTCATGCCGGTCCGGACGAGCCGTATCTGTTTGGCAGCGTCCGGGTCAGCGGTGCTGACCCGGAGCGCGGCAGCTACAGCTCGTTTGCCTCGTTCAGCGATCCCGACGGCAATGGCTGGCTGTTCCAGGAAGTCACGACACGATTGCCCGGACGCATCACGGCAGACGGCACGACGTTCGCCTCGCAGAGCGATCTGGCGGCGGCGTTGCGCCGTGCATCGGTTGCGCATGGTGAGCACGAGACGCGAATCGGCGGACACGACAAGAATTGGGCGGATTGGTACGCCGACTACATCGTGCGCGAGCAAGCTGGTCTGCCGCTGCCGTCCTGAGTTGAAGGCAGTCTTCCATCTTGCGCCAGTCATCGGACAAATCGGCAATTGACGGAACCTCGGTGCCGCGCGACCGGTTGGAGAGGTGGCAGGCGCGAGGCCGCCGCCGTCTTCCACTGGCACGGGGTGCCGCGACCGGGCTGAACGATCTGCACACAAACAAGGAGAACCAGGATGATCCGCAAGGCAAAAGCAGTATGGAAGGGCACTGGTCGTGATGGCACGGGCCATCTCTCAAGCGAATCCGGCGTGCTCGCTGAGACGCCCTATTCGTTCAAGACCCGCTTCGAGAACGAGAAGGGGACCAATCCCGAGGAGTTGATCGCGGCGGCCCATGCCGGCTGTTTTACGATGGCGTTGGCCTTCGGCCTTCAAATGGCAGGTTTCACGCCGGAGGAGCTCTCGACGGAAGCAGCCGTCACGCTCGAGCCCGAAGGCAAGGGCTTCAAGATCAGCAAGTCAGCGCTCACCTTGCGCGCGAAGGTGCCGAACCTAGATGAAGCAGGTTTCGCGCGCATCGCCGGCGAGGCCGAGAAGAACTGTCCGGTGTCCAAGGTGCTCAACGCCGCGATCACGCTCGACGCCAAGCTGGGCTAGCGGCGAGCTTTCAACTCATGTCCATCCGGTTCTGGTTGGGAAACTGAAGCTGTCGAAGCGTTGGGCCCAAGATAGGACCGGGTGGACATACCGGCAATGCTTGCCTTTCGGCCGGGCGGCCGAAAGCATATGATGCGACAGGCGCAGAACGGACAGAGCGATCAATTGGGAGCGGACAGATGACGACAGAGCGCGCAGTTTTGGCCGGAGGCTGCTTCTGGGGCATGCAGGATCTGATCCGCAAGCAGCCAGGCGTGGTCTCCACACGCGTCGGCTACACCGGCGGCCAAGTGAAGAATGCCACCTATCGCAATCACGAGGGCCACGCCGAAGCGATCGAGATCATCTTCGATCCCGCGAAGACGAGCTTCCGGACCATGCTGGAGTTCTTCTTCCAGATCCACGATCCCACCACGCTCAATCGCCAAGGCAATGATCGGGGCACGAGCTATCGCTCTGCGATCTTCTATACCAGCGAGGCGCAGAAGCGGATTGCCGAGGACACGATAGCGGACGTCGAGGCGTCGGGCCTGTGGCCCGGCAAGGTGGTGACAGAGATCGCGCCGGCAGGCGAGTTTTGGGAGGCCGAGCCCGAGCATCAGGATTATCTCGAACGCTATCCGGACGGCTACACCTGCCACTTCATCCGGCCGGGCTGGAAGCTGCCACAGCGCGCGGCTGCTGCCGGAGGCTAGGCCGGTCGCCGCGGGCTCAGCGCGTGTGGTCAGGCGCGCAATTGGGCGATCAGATCGCGAGCACTGCGCATATCGGCGATGTCTGCGCCCTCGGTGAACGTCCCGCAGACAGGGTCGAGAACCGCAAGTGCTTCTGCGCTTAGGCCAGCCCTGAACATGTATCGCGCGAGACTGATCGCGCAGCGCAGCGCCCAGAAGCGGGCGCCTTGCGCAACGGCCATGTCCATGGCCTCGCGCAAACGTTCCTCGGCGCCCCCCGGGTGCCGCACGCTCCTGAGCATCAATTCTGCCTTGATGCGGGTCAGTTCTGGCAGATACCAGAGCTCCTGCCGGTCGTTGCAGCGGGTCAGGACGTCGTCGATCACGTCGAGGCCGCGGTCGATCTGGTCGGCCTCCAGGAAAGCCGCCGCGAGTTCGCCGAGCAAGGGAAGAAATCGCGGCAGGAAGCGCGCATCGCCGGCGCGATTGAGCTCCTCGCGCAGCAGCGGCAGGCCCGTCGCGACGTCGCCTCGCTTGACAATGACCGCTGCGTTGAAGGCTTTTGCCCACAAGCGCCACAGCCGGATCGCATGGCGCTCGGTGTGTTCGAGCAGCTCGGTGCCGTGGCGCTCGGCGGCGTCGAAATCGCCGGCCCAGAACGCGATCGGGCAGGCGGCCTGTCCCAGCACGCTACAGAAGGTCAGGGCGTGACCATTGGCGCGGCCTTCCTCGATGTTCCTGGCGGCGAGCGCCTTGGCCTGATCGGCCAGGCCTTGCAGCCACAGGATGCGGGCGCGGAAATATTGCGTCGATATCCTGAGGTCGAGCGGGAAGATTTTCGGCTTCTCCGCCAGCACATGCAGCGACACGTTGACCCGATCGATGCGCACGCGCGCCTCGTCCTGATCGCCGAGATAGTGCAGCGCGACGGCCATCAGCCGGTCGCCCAGCATGACATCGGTCTTGTCGGGTGAGTTCGCTGCCGCGTCGGCAAAGCGCTCGGCAAGCGCGCGGGCCTTGCCGAACTGCCCGTTGTTGAACTGATCGATGCACAAGCCCCAGAGCGCGCGCAGCCGGAAATCCTTGTCGTCGAGCCTATCCGCCAGCTCAAGGGTCGTCTCCAGGATCGGACGCGCCTCGCGCGCGCGGCCTTCGCCATACATCAGCGACCAGCCGAGCGCCGACAGCAGCTGCATGCGGACACGGTCGTTGTCGCCGGCATCGCCGAGCGCGGCGAGGGCCGTTCTGGTGCGCTCGCGGCATTCGGCGAACAACGAACGGCGCACCCACAGCGTGACCGCAGCTGCGGTCAGGGCGATTCCCAGTGCAGCGTCGCCGTCGGGCGCGAAGGCCCAATCCAGCGCCGCGCGCACATTGTCCAGCTCTGCGCCGTAGATGTTCAGCCATTCGGGCAGCGGCGTTGTCGTGTCGGCCTCGGCGCGCTCGAAGAAATCGCGGAAATGCTCCGCATGGCGCCGCGCGAACTGCCTGTTTTCGCCGAGCTCGTGCAGCTTCGCGAGCGCATAGGTGCGCGTGGTGTCGAGCAGGCGATAGCGCAGCGTTCGCGAACCGGACGGCGAGATCAGCGATTTGGTGACCAGGCTGTCGATCGCCTCCAGCGTCTCCGATTCGCTGAGGCCGTCGCCGGCCGCAACCGCGGCGGCCGCTTCCGGTGCAAACGGCCCGGCGAAGACGGACAGCCGCCGCAAGGTGGCGCTCTCCGCCGCGGGCAGCAGATCGTAGCTCCAGTCGAGCGCGGCGGCGAGGGTCTGGTGTCGCGGCACGGCGGTGCGGCGCCCCCGCCATTGCAGCGAGAAGCGGCTGTCGAGCAGGGACGCGGTGCCGGCAATGCCGTACGCATTGACGCGGCCTGCCGCGAGCTCGATCGCCAGCGCGATGCCGTCGAGGCGCCGGCAGATGCTGGCGACGAGCGGGGCCTCTTCGGCGCTAAGCTGGAACGGACCCGAGCTCTGCGCGATGCGCTCGACGAAGAGCTGAGCGGCGGGGTAGGCAAGGACATCGGCGACATCAAGGCCCTCGCGCTCCGGCGGACAATCCAGCGGGAAGAGCCTGAATATCCGCTCGCCTTCGCTGCGGAACGACTCGCGGCTGGTCGCGAGAACGCGAAGCTGCGGTGCTTCGCGAACGATGTGCTCGACCAGCGGCGCGAGCGCATCCAGCACGTGCTCGCAACTGTCGAAGATCAGCAGGGCTGGGCCGGTCTTCAGAAATGTCAGCAGGGCCGGCGTCGGATCCTCCGAGCTGATGGTCAGGCCGAGCGCCGAAGCAATGGTGGTCGCGATGTGGCTGGCGTCCCGCAACGGACTGAAGTCGACAAAGAAGACGCGCCCACCGAAATCCTGGGAACGGCGATGCCCGACGGTGACGGCGACGGCGGTCTTGCCGATGCCGCCCGGGCCGACCACGGTCATGAAGCGATGCAGCGAAAGTCCATTGGAGATCTTCTCGATGACTTCCTCTCGTCCGACCATCTTCGCGAGTTGAGCGGGCAGGGAGCGAGGAAGCGCGGTTTCGGCGGAGGGTGGGGCGACCTGCGGCGCCGCCTGCGCGAACGAGGCGACGAAGCAATAGCCGCGGCCGGGCACATTGACGACATAGCGGGCCGACTTGCCGGTATCGCCGAGCACCTTGCGCAGCGCTGCGACATGAAAGCGCAGACTGCCTTCGTCGACATTGACGTCGGCCCAGATGCGCTTGACCAGCTCGCGCTTGTCGATGACTTCACCGGGACGCTCGGCCAGGAAGATCAGAATGTCGAGCGCGCGGCCGCCGACGTGAAGCGGCGCACCCTCCTTCTCCAAGAGCCGGGACTTGGGAAACAGCCGAAATGGCCCAAATGAAATGGCTGAGTCTTGGTTACTATGTGCTGGCACGCGCCATTGCCCCCTCGCGGGAGTCAAAAGGTATTTCGTTGTGGTCTAGCAGAACGAGGCGCCGAGTAAACTGGCCGAAAGCCGCATGACTGGCAGACCTGCGCAGATGGCTTGGGTCGCCCTCGGCTCATCGAAATAATTCTTGAAAAGGAATGGGTTAGACCAACATGATACGGCGGTGATGCTGCCGGCCGATCGGACCGGAGCATTGACGGCGGTTACGGATTGCTGCGATGGGATGACGGGGAGCCGGTCCCGCCTCGACAGTAACTACCGCTTCCGGAATTCGAACATGCCTTCCTTCTCGCGGCGATGGTTCGTCTCTGCGCTATCGGGCGCAGCGGCGCTGGCGACCATCCCACGCAACGGACAAGCCGCCGATTATCCGTCCCGTGCCATTCGACTGGTGATTCCCTACGGGGCTGGCGGATCGGGTGACCAGATCGGGCGCCCATGGGTCGACAAGATGTCAGCGCTGCTCGGGCCGACCTTCGTCGACTATATCGGCGGCGCAGGCGGCGCGATCGGGACTGCCGCGGTCGCGCGCGAGGAGCCCGATGGCTATTCGCTGCTGCTGGGAAACGGCAGCACGCAGGTCATCATTCCCTTGACCTCGGCAAATCCCGGCTATTCCGTCGGCGATTTCCGCGCCATCTACCGCCTGATCAACAGCGCGCTGGTTTTCGCCGTCCATCCTTCCGTGCCCGCGGCCAATCTGCGTGAATTGATCGCCTATGCGAAGACCAATCCCGGAAAGCTGTCCTACGGGACGCCCGGCGTCGCCACCGGAAATCACCTGGTCGGCGAATCCTTCAAGCAGCAGGCCGGCGCGCTGGACATCGTCCACGTGCCCTATCGCGGCATCGCGCAGGCGACCAATGATCTCGTCGGCGGCCAGATCTCGCTCGTCATTGCCGTGATGTCGGTCCAATTGCAGCAGCTGAGCCAAGCCGGCAAGATCCGGTTGCTCGCGGTCACCACCGAAAGGCGGCTGAGTGGCGCGCCCGATATCCCGACGGCCGTCGAATCCGGCATGCCGGATCTCAGATATGAGGGCTGGTTCGGCCTGTTCGCGCCCAAGCGCACCGATGATGCGATCATCGATCGGATCGCCCAGGCCACGCGGTTGGCCATGGCCGATGCCGCGCTCCAGGCAAGCTACCGTGCCCAAGGCATGGAGCCGGACGCCGATTCAAGCCCCGAAAAATTCCAGCGCATCGTCGAGGCGACAACGGCAAGCCTGGCGCCCGTGATCAAATCGATCGGACTGAATCATCTGTAAGGCCGCTCACGCGCTGACGCGCGATGTCCGGCGCTGCTCTTTGGTGACGACGCCTGCCGACAGCGTGACGAGACCCATCAGCGCCGCCAGCAGCCAGAACGCCGTCGGCAGCCCACTGACGCGAGCAACGAAGCCGACGCCGGCGGGGCCGATGAGGATGCCGGCATAGCCGGCGGTCGTGATCGCCGCGACCGCGAGGCCCGTGGGCATTGCTTTCTGCTTGGCCGCCCGGCGGAACAGCACCGGCACCAGGTTCGATGCGCCGAGGCCGATGAGCAGGAAGCCGGCTATGGCCATCGCCGCGACGGGAGCCGTGAGCAGGACCACGAAGCCCGCGATGGCGATGAGGCTTCCCCACAACAGCGTCGTACGGTCGCCGATGCGCGCGACGACGGCGTCGCCGCCGAGCCGCCCCACCGTCATCGCGATCGAGAACACGATATAGCCGGCGCCGCCTTGCGCCTCCGAGACGAGGCCCGCGCCGATCACGAGCAGTGCTCCCCAATCGAGCATCGCGCCTTCGACGAGGAAGGTGATGGCGCCGAGCAGCGCGAGCAGCAGCACCGATCCATGCGGCAGCACGAACAGCGGACCCTCCTGCACCTGGGCCGAACGCAGCAGGCGCGGCCAGGTTACCAGCATCGCGATCAGCATCAGGATCGAGCAGACCAGCGTGCAAGTGAGCGCGCCGAGTTGCAGCGAGAGCAGTGCCGTCATCAGCGCGGAGCCGGCGAAGCCGCCGATGCTGAACAAAGCGTGGAAGCCGGACATCAGCGGACGTGCCGCAGCGCGCTCCACCTCCACCGCATGGATGTTCATGGCGACGTCGATCGAGCCGAGCGCGGCGCCGAACGCAAAGAGCGCCAGCGCCAGCGCTGTGGGCGAGCTCGCGATCGCGAGCAGCGGCAGGACCAGGGCGAGACCGAGCCCGCCCGCAATGATGATCGGCCTGCTGCCGTAGCGCGCACTCAGGACCCCGGTCAGAAGCATGGCGAGGACCGAGCCGATGCCGAGACTGAGCAGGAGCAATCCGAGGATGCCGTCGTCGACGCCGAGGCGCGTCTTCGCGAACGGCACCAGCGGCGCCCAGCACGCGATGCCGAAGCCCGCGACGAGGAAGGCGAGCCGAGTCGCAAGGCGCGTCGCCGGCCGGTCGGCAGAATGCATGGGAACTCCGGGGAAGCAGTCGGGGGTAAGGTGGTCCAGAAGCCCCAGAATTGCCGCGCCTTTATGTCCGAGGCTTGCCCGAATTGTCGCAGGCTGCGCCCGAAAGCTGCAAGCGGCTGCCATCGTTCCGTGGAAGAGGTGCTGATGGCTCGCGGACGGGCTGGGCGAAGCGAGACCAGGCCCCGGCTGGCGCTCGGCAGGCGGAGTGTTGCTGGATTATGAACAGATGTTGCCCGACATCTCGGCGCCGGGCGAGACTGCCCGTCGGGCAAAACACCCGACCATTTCCACATGGGTCGGCGTCAAGCCCTATGCGCAAAAATATTCCACTTTACCGAAATTCGGAAATGGCGTATGTGTCACTCATCCCGGCTCCCCCTTGAGGGGCGATCATGTGTCGTGATGATCGTGGAGCCGGGCTTGCGGTGGACGCGGCAGCGTCGGGCGCGAGAGCTGAGGGCAGGCGGATTGCTCTCCGTGAGCCCTAAAGCTTCGCGCGGACGGACGGCGCTGTCAGGTTCGTCGCGCCAGCATTTCGATGGCAACGTGCACAACGCCGTCGAACCCTGTGGCGCAGGCGAGCCGCGCGTACGGCAAAACCGTGTGGTCCTGGCCGTCGTTGCTACGGTCAAGCTCTTGCGGAGGCGGCATTGGCGTCAACCGGCGTGGTGTCCGTGAATTTCGCGAGAGTGAGGGAGGCCAGAAGGAATTCGGCTCCCGGGAGAGCGCGGCATAAGCCGTCAAACCACTGCGCAGGGAAGGCCGTGTGTTGGGCTTCACCTGTATGCCGCTGTGCAGTTCTTTCTGCGTGTGCCTTGGCACAGCGGACCGTGGGTGCCAGCCGGCACCCGGCCTTCCCTGCGCCCTCTTGGATTTAGAGGGTGGAGCGATCAAGCAAAGCTCGGGCGAAATCCGTCGCGAGAATGCAAAGGCGTGTCTGCGACCAGCCACGCGCTGTCATCGCCCGGCTCGACCGGGCGATCCAGTACTCCGAGACGGCAGTGATTGAACCGAGAGGCCGCGGCGTACTGGATTCCCCGCCGGAGCCTGTCATCGGGCTCGCCGAAGGCGAGACCCGGTGGCGCGGAATGACAGTGGCAGTTGGAGGACGACGGCGGTGCGCCATACTCCGTCATTGCGAGCGAAGCGAAGCAATCCAGAAATGTATCCGCGGAAAGACTCTGGATTGCTTCGCTGCGCTCGCAATGACGAGATTGGAGCGAGCGCTAACCACACACACGCTGTCATCGCCCGGCTTGACCGGGCGATCCAGTACTCCGAGACGGTTGTGGTTCAATCGAGAGGCCGCGGCGTACTGGATTCCCCGCCGGAGCCTGTCATCGGGCTCGCCGAAGGCGAGACCCGGTGGCGCGGAATGACAGTGGCAGTTGGAGGACGACGGCGGCGCCCCTTGCTCCGTCATTGCGAGGAGCCCTTGCGACGAAGCAATCCAGAGTCTTGCCGCGGAAAGACTCTGGATTGCTTCGCGGAGCCTGTCATCGGGCCGCGCTTCGCGCGGACCCGTTGGCTCGCAATGACGATGTGGAAGCAGCGTGAACAATCTCCGCTCTCGTGCCCCGGACGCAGCGCAGCGCTACTTCAGCGGTGCGCTGCAGAGCCGGGGCCCATGTCGCGGCATCGTACGCGTTCTGGGTCCCACATTCACGCCACTGATCAGCCAATCAAATTCAACGACCGGAAACACTATAGCAATCTCAAAGCCACACCGCGGCCACAGCCGTCTCGTTTCAGAGCAGGCGAGGTACTGTTGAGGTGTGGAATGTCGTTTTTGCGGGCCTGGCTGGTCATTGCGGCGGTGAGTGGCGTGTCGATTGCAAGCTCACTGCCGCTTGTGCTGTTGCCGCGGCCGGCGGCCGCGCAGGCGGTCGAGACGATCGTCGTCGAAGGTAATCGTCGCGTGGAGGCCGAGACGGTCCGCTCCTACTTCAGGCCGGGGCCCGGCGGGCGCTTCGATCAATCGGCGGTCGACGAGGGCCTCAAGGCGCTGATCGGGACCGGACTGTTTCAGGACGTGAAGATCAACCGGGCCGGCGGCCGCATCGTGGTGTCGGTGGTCGAAAACGCCGTGATCGGTCGTGTCGCCTTCGAAGGCAACAAGAAGATCAAGGACGAGCAACTCTCGGCCGAGATCCAGTCCAAGCCGCGCGGGACCTTCTCGCGGGCGCTGGTGCAGTCCGACACGCTGCGCATCGCCGAGATCTATCGGCGCTCCGGCCGCTACGACGTGCGCGTCACGCCTGAAATCATCGAGCAACCGAACAATCGCGTCGACCTGATCTTCACGGTCGAGGAGGGCGTCAAGACTTCGGTCAAATCGGTCGAATTCATCGGCAACAGCGCCTTCTCGGCCTCGCGCCTGCGCGACGTCATCAAGACGCATGAGAGCAATCTGCTCAGCTTCCTCGGCAACAACGACATCTACGATCCCGATCGCGTCGAGGCCGACCGCGACCTGATCCGTCGCTTCTATCTCAAGAACGGTTTCGCCGACGTCCAGGTCGTGGCCGCGCTCACCGAATACGATCCGGAGAGGAAGGGATTTCTCGTCACCTTCAAGATCGAGGAAGGGCAGCAATATCGTGTCGAAGCGGTGAATTTCCGCTCCAGCATTCCCAATTTCGACGCGGCCTCGCTGCGCACCTATTCGCGCGTCAATGTCGGTTCGCTCTACAACGTCGAATCGGTCGAAAAGTCGGTCGAGGAGATGCAGATCGAGGCCTCGCGCCGCGGTTATGCCTTCGCCGTGGTCCGTCCTGGTGGCGACCGCAACTTCGAAGCGCATACGGTCTCGGTCGTGTTCAATGTCGACGAGGGGCCGCGCACCTATATCGAGCGCATTAACCTCCGCGGCAATACCCGCACGCGCGACTACGTGATCCGCCGCGAATTCGACCTCTCCGAGGGAGATGCCTACAACCGCGCGTTGATCGACCGCGCCGAGCGGCGACTGAAGAACCTGGACTACTTCAAGAGCGTCAAGATCGTCACCGAGCCGGGCTCCTCCAGCGACCGCGTCATCCTGATCGTCGACATGGAAGAGAAATCGACCGGCGATTTCTCGATCTCGGGCGGTTACTCCACGACGGATGGCGCACTGGCCGAGGTCTCGGTCTCCGAGCGTAACCTGCTCGGCAAGGGACTCTACGCCAAGGCGTCCGTCAGCTATGGCCAGTACTCGCGTGGCATATCTCTGTCCTTCGTCGAGCCCTACCTGCTCGACTACCGGCTGGCGCTCGGATTCGACACCTATTGGCGCCAGCAATTGTCGAACAGCTATACGAGCTATGGCGTGACGACGCTGGGCTTCTCGCCGCGCCTCGGCTTTGCGTTGCGCGAGGATCTCTCACTCCAGCTCCGCTACTCGCTCTATCAGCAGAGCATAACACTCTCCAGCGCGTACAATAATTGCAACAACAACGCATCGAACACGTCACTGGCCTTTAACCCGACGCCGGCCTACATCAAAAGTGTTCTGGGCGGCGTCGACCCGACCAATTCCACGGACTCCGGCGTTTATGGATACGGCTGCTACGGCGACGGCGAATCGAGCTTGCCGGTCCGGAAAGAGCTGGCGAACGGCGCCACCTGGACGTCGGCGCTCGGCTACACCTTGAACTACAATACGCTCGACAACACCAAGAACCCCACCGACGGCTTGCTGATCGACTTCCGGCAGGATTTCGCCGGGGTCGGCGGCGATGTGACTTATCTGAAGACTGCGATTGACACGAAGTATTACACGCCGCTCGTGTCCGAGATCGTCAGCGTGATCCACCTTCAGGGCGGCATCCTCAACAAGATCGGCGACCAGGATTTGCGCATGCTCGACCATTTCCAGATGGGACCGAACCTCGTGCGCGGATTCGCTTCGAACGGCATCGGTCCGCGCGACATCACTTACTGGAGCCTGGGCGCGAGCGGCGATGCGCTCGGCGGCACGAAATACTGGGGCGCGTCGATGGAGTTGCAGATGCCGTTCTGGTTCCTGCCCAAGGAGGTCGGCCTGAAGGGCGCGATATACGCCGATGCCGGCTCGCTCTGGGGCTATCAGGGGCCGACGTCATGGACGGCCACCGGCGAAGTCAACACGGCGGCCTGTCCGACCTGCGGGCTGCAATATGATGACGGCAATGTGGTGCGATCGTCGGTCGGCGTCGGCCTGATCTGGGCCTCGCCGTTCGGGCCGCTGCGCTTCGACTATGCCGTGCCGATCACCAAGGGCAAATACGACATCGTCCAGGAGTTCAGGTTCGGCGGCGGCACGTCGTTCTAGCGATGCGGCGCCGGCACCGCGCTTCTCGTGTCGCGTGAAGCATGTTCGCCATTTGATCGTGCGTTTGTGAAAACGTGTGAAGCTCGCCTCGTGCGCGCACGTGGACAGTCGCTTCCGGATGTTGGATAATGCGCGCCTCGAATTGCAGGACACTGTGGCCTGCACTCGGACTTCCACAGAAAGGCTAATCTGATGACGCAGGCAGGCGCCTATGGACAGAGGCTCGGGCAGTTCCTGCGTCTGAAGGAGGCGCCGCCCGCCCTGGTCACGCGCTCGCTGCGCAGCGCCGAGCTCGCGGTCACCGAAACGCGGAATGATCACCCGGTGCCCGGTCTGTCCGGTTCGCTGACCGCCGAAGACGCCTTTCTCGTCAGCCTGAAGCTTCACGACTACCCGGATTGCGAGCTCTGGGAGCGCGGCAAGTGCATCATGAAGGCGGACGTCCACGCCGGTACGACCTATCTCTACGACCTCAAGCGCGATCCGCGCTATGTGATCGACAAGCCGTTCCACTCGCTGTTTTTCTACATTCCGCGTTCGGCACTCGACAGCATCTCCGAGCAGTGCAATGCGTCGCGGATCGACGAACTCGACTGTCGGATCGGCGTTGGCCATGACGACGGTATCATCCGCCACATCGGCGCGGCGCTGCAGCAAGGCCTGCGCAGGCCGGGCGAGGCCAACCAGCTTTTCATCGACCACATGATGCTCGGGCTGACCGCCCATGTCGCCCAGACTTATGGCGGGCTCCAGCGCACGGCCGGACCCACCCGCGGCGGGCTCGCTCCGTGGCAGGCGAAACGTGCCTGCGAGAGGTTGGAATCCGACCTCGGCGGCAAGCTCTCGCTACAGAAGATCGCAACCGAGCTCGACCTCTCGGTCAGCCATTTCTCCCGCGCATTTCGAATTTCCGTCGGCCTGCCGCCGCACCAATGGCTGCTTCAGCAGCGGGTGAAGGCCGCCAAGCAGTTGATGACCGTTCGCGACCTGCCGCTGACGGAGATCGCGATCTCGGCCGGGTTCGCCAACCAGAGTCACTTCACGCGCGTGTTTTCCTCGATTGTCGGCGTCAGCCCGGCCGTGTGGCGCCGCGAGGCGCTCGGCGCCTTGCGCGCGGGCACGTGAACCCCGGTGATGTGGGGCGCCCGTGCCCTCAACGGCGTTTCGCCAGCGAAATGGCATAGGCGGTGCGCCGCGCCGCAAAGATCTCGTCCGGGGGATGACCGATGCCATCGGCGAGATTGGCTGGATTGAAAATGGACGCGTCGCAAGCCTGGTTCGGTTCGAACCCCGTGATCACGATCGTGCCCAGGCGTACCTCTTCGCGATTGTCCTCGTCCGGCCAGCGTATGGTCACGTCCATGACGGGGTCGCCGGGTCGGTCGAGCAGCGCCATCACGTTGAAGCGGACATCGCCAGTGGCGATTCGTGTGTTCAGGTCGTCGTGCAGGAAGTGGGCCGCCTTCGTCTCGGCTTCCTGCTCGGTCAGCGTGATGTCGTCGCCGACCGGGGCGACCTTGAACTTGATGAAGCGCGTCTCGCCTCGCGCGCTGGTCGCCGGAAAGGCGTGTACGCCCCAATAGGTCGTGCCGGCAAAACTCCCGGGCAGCCGGCGCGCGGCGACATAGTTCGCCTGATTGAGCGTTTCGGGATTAGCCGCCGAGAAAGCTGCGACCTTCGCCTCATCTGGCCTGCCGTCCGGTCCGGGGATGCGCACCTCGAGGAAGGCCAGCATCTGGTCGGGCGTCCTTGCAAAATGCACGGGAGCGCTTTCCGTGAGGATGTCGGATCGATGATCCTCGTCGCCGAGTCTGAAGCTGAAGCCGCGCAGCACGCGGTTGTTGGTATCAGCCACGTCAGGATTGCCGCCGCCCACCGAGAAGCGTGCCAGCACGCGCGATGGTCTCGTGAAGCTCTGCGATCTCGTGATGTCCCCCGCCCGGTCCGACGGGGTGTAGGTGCCGCGAACGCAGCAGCCCTTGGCGAAGCTCGCGCGCACCTTCGGCGGATTGCCGGCGACGGCTTTCAGGGCGTCGACGATCGAGGCGGGCGTTGCGACGTCGTTCGGGCTCTCTGACAAGGCGGACCTCTCGCATGCGAGCCCCGCTTCTAGGCACGCTTCGGGTCATGAGTCTTTCCCAAAGCGGGCAAGATTTGCCCGATCCCGCCACGATCGATGCCCGATCGATCGAGCAGGGACGGCCCGTATGCTCAGCCGCCGAGGATGCGGCGGCAGGCGTCGACGAACACCTCCGCGCCGGTGACGATGTCGGCATCGGCGGTGTTCTCGGTCCAGTGATGGCTGATGCCGCCGATCGACGGGACGAACAGCATCGCCGCGGGCATGATCGTTGCCAGCATCTGCGCATCGTGGCCGGCGCCGCTGGGCATGCGGATCGACCGTCCACTAGCCAGGGCCTTGCTCGCGGCTTCGATGGCATCCTGAAAGCCGACATTCATCATGGCCGCGCGCCGGTGCGCAGTTTCTCCACGGTGACGGTGCAGGGCCCCTTCGCGTTGACCTCGTCGGCCATGGTCCGCAGCAACTGTTCGAGCCGCGCGATGACCGCCGGGTCGTCGTCGCGGATCTGGAACAGCATTTCTGCTCCACCCGGAATGATGCTCGGAGCGCCGGGATCGAGCGTGATGCGACCGGTGGTCCACACCGTGCGGGGGCCGCAGGCATCAGGGAAACGTTCGTCGATCGCGACACAGAATTTGGCCAGCGCCAGGCCGGCATCCTTTCGCACGGCCATGCGGGTGGTGCCGGCGTGGTTCTGCTCGCCGACGAAATTGATCCGGTATTGCCAGATGCCGACGATGGAGGTCACGACGCCGATCGCGAGGCGGCCGCTTTCGAGCGTGTCGCCCTGCTCGATATGCGCCTCCAGATATCCGACGTGCCGGCCCGGCGGGGCGATGATGCGCGGGCGTCCCGAGAGCCCCATCTCGGCGAGTGCGTCGCGCATGGTGCGGCCGCTGGTGCGGTCGCGGGCAGCATCGATGTCGGCCTCCGTCACCTGGCCGACATAGGAGCGCGAGCCGAGGAAATGCCCAAAATGTCCTTCCTCGTCGCACCAGGCAGCGACCTCGACCACGCCTTTGAACGAGGGATCGGCATTGAGCACGCGCGCGGCTTCGAGCGCATAGACGACGCCAAGCGGACCGTCGAGCCAGCCGGCGTAATTCTGGCTTTCCAGATGCGATCCCGCCAGCAGCTTCGGTCCCGGCTTTGCGCTGGTACCGAAGACATTGCCAATGCCGTCGATCGTGGCGGAGAGGCCGGCGTCGGGCAGCTTCTGCACCAGCCAGTCCAGCGAAAGCCTGTGCGGCTCGGAGAAGGTCGGCTTGTGCACGCCGGTCTTGTAGGCGCCGATCGAGCGGAGTGCGTTGAGGTCGGCGAGGACGCGCTTCCCGTCGGCGCGGAGCTGGGTGTCAGGCATGTTCGGCAACTTTCAGCGCCTCGGTGCGGATCTCCTCGACCAGCCGCTCCTTGAGCTGGACGAATTCGGGCGTGGTCTTGATCTTGTAGGAACGCGGATGCGGCAGGTCCACATGGATCTCGGCCTTGATGCGGCCGGGGCGCGCGCTCATGACGATGACGCGGCTGCCGAGGAAGATCGCCTCCTCGATGTCGTGGGTCACGAACAGCACGGTCTTCTGGTCGCGCTCCCAGATCCCGAGCAGCATCTCCTGCATCAGGGCGCGGGTCTGGTTGTCCAGCGCACCGAAGGGCTCGTCGAGCAGCAGGATTTTCGGATCGTTGGCGAGCGCACGGGCGATCGCCGTGCGCTGCTGCATGCCGCCGGAAAGCTGCTTGGGCCAGTGGTTCTCGAAGCCGGACAATCCGACCTGGCGGATGAAAGCGTCGGCGATCCTGTTCCGCTCGTCTTGCGACACGCCGCGCTCGCGCAGGCCGAAGGCGATGTTCTCGCGCACGGTCAGCCAGGGGAACAGCGTATAGGACTGGAACACCATGCCGCGATCGGCGCCCGGGCCGGTCACTTCGCGCCCATCGAGCGTGACGCGCCCGCTGGTCGGACGATCGAGCCCCGCGACGATGCGGAGCAGTGTGGACTTGCCGCAGCCGGACGGGCCGAGGATGGTGACGAAGTCGTTGTTGCCGATGACGAGATCGGTCGGCTCCAGCGCCCTGGTCGGCGCGTTGCCGTGGCGTGCAGGGAAGGTGCGCGAGACCTGTTCGATCTTGAGGATTGTCATGCGAGCCTCCACGGAAACAGCCAGGCGTTGAACGCCTTGAACATGAAGTCCGAGAGGAGGCCGATCAGTCCGATCACGATGATGCCGAATATGATCTGGCCGGTGTTGAGCAGCGCTTGGCTGTCGGTGATCATGTGGCCGATGCCCGAGGACGAACCGATCAGCTCGGCGACGATGACATAGGTCCAGGCCCAGCCGAGCACCAGCCGCAGGATCTCCGCGATTTCGGGGGCGGAGGAAGGCAGCAGCACGCGGCGGATGATGCCGCGGTCGCTGGCCCCGAGTGTATAGGCCGCCTCCACCAGATCGCGCCGCGTTGCGCCGACGGTCACGGCAACCATCAGGATGACCTGGAACACCGAGCCGATGAAGATGACGAGCAGCTTCTGCAATTCGCCGATGCCGGCCCAGAGGATCAGAAGCGGAATGAACGCGGACGCGGGCAAGTAGCGCGCGAAGGAGACGAACGGCTCCAGGAACGCTTCGACCGGCTTGTAGGCCCCCATCAGCACGCCGAGCGGCACCGCGATGATCGCGGCGAGCGCGAAGCCGCCGACGACGCGCCAGATCGTCATGCCGATGTCGTAGACGAAGCCCTGCTTCGTCAGCAGGTCGTAACCTTCCTGCACCATGGTCAGCGGGTTTGCGAGGAATGTCTTCGACACATGGCCGCCGAGCGTCGCCCAGGACCAGAGGGCAACGAACAGCACGAAGAATGCAAGGCCGTACGCCATGCGTTGCTTCGATGTCACGGGATCCAGGGGACGCATCAAACTGTCTATCCGAATAGTCGATCATGCGCCGGCTCCGCCTCCTGGCGGAACCGGCAGCTTGCAGAAGTTTACTTGATGTAGCTCGCGTCGAAGAGGTCCTCGACCTTCGGTGCGGTCTTGATGATGCCGATCTCGAGCAGGAGGTCGGCGGCCTCCTTGTTGAAGGTCAGGAAATCGCCGGCGAAGAACTTCTGGTTCGCGGCCTTGTCCTGCCAGCGCAGATATTTCGCCGAGTTGCCGAACTGCTCGCCGCTTTGCTTCACATCGGCGCCCATGATCTCGTAGGCCTTGGCCTGATCCTTGGCGATCATGTCGAGCGCCTCGAAATAGCTGTCGGCGAGCGCCTTCGCGGCCTTCGGGTTCTCGGTGAGGAACTTCGGCGTGCAGCCGAATGTGTCCATGACCATCGGGTAGTCGAGCGTGGTTGCGATGATCTTGCCCTTGTCGGGCGCGGCGCGAACCGTCGAAAGATACGGTTCATACGTCATCGCGGCATCGTTCTGGCCGGAGACGAATGCCTGCGCAGCCGCAGCCGGCTCGAGGTTGACGACGGTGACGTCCTTCACCGACAGACCATTCTTCTTGAGCATCCAGGCCAGCGCGAAATAAGGCGAGGTGCCGGGCGCGGAGGCCGCGACGGTCTTGCCCTTCAGATCCTTGATCGAAGCCAGATCGTTGCGGACGGCCATGCCGTCGGCGCCGTAGCTCTTGTCGAGCTGGAAGATCTGCTTGGTGGCAACGCCATTGGCGTTCCAGGAGATCCAGGTCTCGACGGTCGTTGCCGCGCACTGGACGTCGCCGGAGGCAATCGCGAGGTGACGATCCTTCTGCGGGATCTTCTTGATGGTGACGTCGAGGCCGTTCTTCTTGAAGATGCCGGCCTCCTTCGCCAACGTCAGCGGCGCGAAGCCGGTCCATCCGGAGATGCCGATGCCGACCTTGACGTCGTCGGCGAGCACCGGAGTGGAGGCCGCGAGGGCAATGATTGTCGCAAATACTTTTGAACTACGCATGATTGTCGTCCTCTTGCCGATCGATGGATTGACGTCCTGTTGATCCTTGTCGGTCCATTTGGACCGTTGCCCGAAGCATTGCACGAATTGTGCCGACACTATTCTCTCAGCCTCCCTTGAATCGGGCGACAAGGCGGTGAGAGTCACCAGGATAGAGCAACCGCACCGCGGTGATCGTGCGCGCGCTGCGCCAGGTATAGCGGTCGATCACGAGGCAGGGCGCGCCGATCGCGATGTCGAGCGCCTTCGCCGCGCGATCATCCGCAACGATGGCGCTGATGGTATGCTCGGCCTCCGTCCATGGCACATGGTGGAGCAGCCACGAGCCGGGCGGCTCGCGCGAGAAGTCCGCGGTCGCAGCACTCGGCACGGACGACAGATCAATCAGCCTGTCCTCGACGGCGAAGGGCACGTTGTCGGCGCTGTGCCGGCAGGCGATCGCGACCACCCTGCCGGCCTTCTTGACGCCGAGGCGGTCGCGGTCAGTGGCGGTCGCCGTGCGTAGCTTGCGGCCGATCAGCTCGTAGCCGTAGCTGCGGCCGAGCGCGATGATTTCGGCCCGGATGTCGGCGATCTTGAGCACGGCGGACTGATGCTGCGGCCGGCGCACGAAGGAGCCGGCGCGCCGCCGCCGCTCGATCAGATCGGCTTGCGCCAGCTCCGACAGCGCCTTGTTCACCGTCATGCGCGAGCAGCCGTAACGCGCGACCAGCTCGTGCTCGAAGGGGATGCGATGCCCGGGTGGCCATTCGCCGGTCAAAATGCGCTTCTCGATGTCGGCGCGGATTCGCTTGTAGAGCGTCGGCTTGTCGGCCGCATCGGTCGCGAGGCTCATGCGACGAGCCTCCGCATAGATGCGTTGAAGCGCGCGCGTGCGGCTTGGCGCAGCTTGTGCCGGCCATTCTCGACGACCCTATCGCCGCCGGCCCAGACGCAATCGATCGCGCCGCCGCCGGCCGCAAAGATCCAGCCGTCGATGATGGCGTCGCGTGCGCGTCCCGCCAGCGACGGATGTGCTTTGTCGAGCGTGACGATGTCAGCGCGCGCACCCGGCGCGAGGCCGACGGTCGTCTGCGCCATCGCCTGCGCGCCGCCTGCGAGCGCATGATCGAACAGCGTGCGTCCGGTCGAGCGCCCCGCGCCGCTGGAGAGTACGTTACGCTGACGATGCTTCAGACGCTGACCGTATTCGAGCTGGCGCAACTCGTCGGCGACACCGATCAGCACGTTGGAATCGGTGCCTACACCGAACGCGCCGCCGGCGGCGAGAAATTCGCGCGCCGGAAAGATGCCGTCGCCGAGGCTCGCTTCCGTGATGGGGCAGAGACCGGCGACCGCGCCGGCTTTGGCGAATGCGGTGACTTCCTCATCCGTCGTATGGGTGGCGTGGATGAGGCACCAGCGTTGATCGACGGGCGCGTGCTCCAGCAGCCATTGCACCGGCCGCTGGCTCGACCATGCCAGGCAATCCTCGACTTCCTTCACCTGCTCGGCGGCATGAATGTGCACCGGTCCGCCATCGGCCAGCGGAATGATCGCGGCGAGTTCGTCCGGCGTCACCGCGCGCAAACTGTGCGGCGCGATGCCGATATTGGCGCCCGGCAATGTTGCGATGGCCTTGCGTGATGCGGTCATCAGGGCGGCGAACTGATCGACCGAGCAGATGAAGCGGCGCTGGCCGGCATGCGGCGCTGCGCCGCCGAAGGAGCCATGCGCATAAAAACTCGGCAGCAGCGTCAGCGCAATGCCTGAAGCTTCGGCAGCCTGTGCAATGCGCGCGGCCATCTCGCCGAGATCAGCGTAGGGCGAGCCGTCGCGATCATGATGGAGATAGTGAAATTCGCCGACGCGGGTGAAACCCTGCTCCAGCATCTCGACATAGAGCAGCGTCGCGACGGCGGTAACGTCGTCCGGCGTCATCGCCAGCGCGAAGCGATACATCGTCTCGCGCCAGGTCCAGAAGGTATCGGTGCTGTCGCCGCGCAACTCGGCGAGGCCCGCCATGCCGCGTTGGAACGCGTGGCTGTGCAGGCTCGCCAATCCCGGAAGCGCGATTGCGTGGCACTCGTCGCCGGCCGCCGGCGCCACATTCGGCGTCACTGCCGCGATCGCGCCGGCGGTGATGACCACCTGCACGTCATTGGCCCAGCCCGAGGGCAGGAGCGCGGAAGCGAAATGCAGTCGGGTCATGATTACACGCCGGCTGGACAGAACCGCCCCACGATTATATGTCTAGACATATAAGTCAAGCATCCCACGAAGGGGCCTTTCATGGCAGAGCGCTTCGACCGGATCTGGCACAATGCCCGGCTCGCCACGATGCGGGCTGACCGTCCTGACCTTGGCGAGATCGAGCGGGGCGTAATCGCCACGCGCGGCGGCCGTATCGTCTATGCGGCTGCGCAGATCGATTTTCCGTCGGATGCCGATGCGGCCGAGCGGATCGATTGCGAGGGACGCTGGATCACGCCCGGCCTCGTCGATTGCCACACCCATCTGGTCTATGGGGGCAACCGCGCGCACGAGTTCGAGCTGCGCCTGAAGGGGGCGAGCTACGAAGAGATCGCGCGCGCCGGCGGCGGCATCGTCTCGACGGTGGCTGCGACGCGGAAGGCGAGCGAGGCCGAGCTCGTCGCAGGCGCGCTGCCGCGGCTCGATGCGCTGATCGCCGAGGGTGCAACCACGGTCGAGATCAAGTCCGGCTACGGCCTCGATACCGAGACCGAGATGCGTCAGCTTGCCGCTGCGCGCAGCCTCGGTGGCCAGCGGCCGGTTGCGATCCGCACCTCCTTCCTCGGCGCGCACGCACTGCCGCCGGAGGCGGAGGGCAACAAGGATCGTTACATCGATCTCGTGTGCAAAGAGATGCTGCCCGCGGTCGCTAAGGCAGGCCTTGCCGATGCCGTCGATGCCTTCATGGAGGGCATCGCGTTCTCCGCCGAGCAGACTGCGCGGGTGTTCGAGACGGCGAGGGGACTTGGACTGCCGGTCAAGCTCCATGCCGACCAGCTCTCGAATCTCGGCGGTGCTGCGCTTGCCGCGAAATTCTCGGCGCTCTCTGCCGATCATCTCGAGCACACCGACGAAGCTGGTGCTGCCGCGATGGCCAAGGCCGGAACGGTGGCGGTGCTTCTGCCCGGCGCCTTCTACTTCATCCGCGAGACACAAAAGCCGCCGGTCGAGACCTTTCGCAAGCTTGGCGTCCACATGGCGCTGGCGACCGACTGCAATCCCGGCAGCTCCCCGCTGACCTCGCTCCTGCTCGTGATGAACATGGGGGCGACCCTGTTCCGGATGACGGTGGCCGAATGCCTTGCCGGCGTGACGCGCGAGGGGGCGCGGGCGCTTGATGTGCTGGATGAGACCGGCACGTTGGATGCCGGCAAATGGTGCGATCTCGCGATCTGGGACATCGAACGGCCGGCCGAGCTGGTCTACCGCATCGGCTTCAATCCGCTGCACGAGCGGATATGGAGGGGGCAGTGACGGAGCAGGACACAGCGATCGTCGTCAGACCAGGGACGGTCGGTCTCGATGATCTCGCGTGCGTGCTCGATGGTGCGCCCGTCGTGCTCGAGCCCTCGTTCTGGCCGCGAGTCGAAGCCGCGGCGGAGATCGTCGCAAGAGCCGCGCGCGCGGATGTCCCGGTCTACGGCATCAACACCGGATTCGGGAAGCTTGCGTCGAAGCGCATTCCGCCGGCCCAGACCACGCTGCTCCAGCGCAACCTGATCGTCTCGCATTGCTGCGGCGTTGGCCCGGCGACACCCGAATCGATCGTGCGGCTCATGATGGCGCTGAAGATCGTCTCGCTCGGCCGCGGCGCCTCCGGCGTCCGCCGCGAGGTGATCGAGCAGCTGCAGGACATGCTGGCGCAGGGTGTCTATCCGCTGGTGCCGCAGCAGGGCTCCGTGGGCGCCTCCGGCGATCTTGCACCGCTTGCGCATATGACGGCAGTGATGATCGGCGAAGGGCAGGCGATCGTTGACGGGAAAACTGTATCAGGCGCTGAGGCACTAAAGGCCGCCGGTCTCGCGCCGCTGACGCTTGGCCCTAAAGAGGGCCTCGCGCTGATCAACGGCACGCAGTTCTCGACCGCCTACGCCATCTCGGGCGTGCTGCGCGCATTTCGCCTTACTCGCGCCGCGCTGGTCACTGGGGCGCTGTCAGTCGATGCGGCGATGGCCTCGACGGCGCCGTTCCGTCCCGAAATCCAGGCGCTGCGCGGTCATGCCGGGCAGATCGCGGCGGGCGCGACGCTAACGGCGCTGCTCGACGGCAGCGACATCCGCCTGTCGCATCTCGAAGGCGACGAGCGCGTGCAGGACCCCTATTGCCTGCGTTGTCAGCCGCAGGTCGCGGGCGCAGCGCTCGACCTGATCACACAGGCAGTGCGCACACTGATCATCGAGGCCAACGCCGTCACCGACAATCCGCTGGTGCTGGTCGAGACCGGCGAGATCGTCTCCGGCGGCAATTTCCACGCCGAGCCGGTGGCCTTTGCCGCCGATGCGATTGCGCTCGCGCTATCGGAGATCGGCGCGATCAGCGAGCGGCGCATCGCGACGCTGGTCGACCCCGCGCTCAATTTCGGCTTGCCGCCGTTCCTGACGCCCGACCCCGGCATCAATTCCGGCTTCATGATTGCCGAGGTCGCGGCGGCCGCGCTCTATGCAGAGAATAAGCAGCGCGCGCTTCCCTGCTCGATCGACTCGACGCCGACCAGCGCCAACCAGGAAGACCACGTCTCGATGGCCGCGCATGCCGCGCGGCGCCTGTCCGACATGGCCGACAATCTCGCTGCCATTCTCGGCATCGAGCTTCTGGTCGCCGCCCAAGGCATCACGCTGCGCGCCGCATGCGACGAGCGCGCCGCTCGTTGCCGTGATTGCCGCGCTTCGTGAGCAAGTGCCCGCACTCGGTGCCGACCGCTACATGGCCGGCGATCTCGCCAAGGCAGCTGTACTGATCGAGGCCGACGCGCTGCCGGCCATCGCGATCACCGCACTTCCATCCGATCCGTTTCCGAGACTTGACTAAGAGGTCCGCATGAACCGCCGACTGGACAATGACCGCACCATCCGCGCGCCCCGCGGCAGCGACATCAGCGCCAAGAGCTGGCTGACGGAAGCGCCCTTGCGCATGCTGATGAACAATCTCGATCCCGACGTGGCGGAGCGGCCGAGCGAGCTCGTCGTCTATGGCGGCATCGGCCGCGCCGCGCGCGACTGGGAGAGCTTCGACCGGATCACGGCGGTCTTGCGCAAGCTCGAAAACGACCAGACCTTGCTGATCCAATCCGGAAAACCGGTCGGTGTGTTCCGCACTCATGCCGACGCGCCGCGCGTGCTGATCGCGAACTCCAACATCGTGCCGCACTGGGCGACGCTCGATCATTTCAACGAGCTCGATCGGAAGGGCCTGATGATGTACGGCCAGATGACTGCGGGCTCCTGGATCTATATCGGCAGCCAGGGCATCGTGCAGGGCACCTACGAAACCTTCGTCGAGGTCGGTCGTCGCCATTATGGCGGCAGCCTCGCCGGCAGATGGATTCTCACCGCCGGCCTCGGCGGCATGGGCGGTGCGCAGCCGCTGGCCGCGACCATGGCCGGCGCTTCGATGCTCGCGGTCGAATGCCAGCCGAGCCGCATCGAGATGCGCTTACGCACCGGCTATCTCGATCGCCAGGCCGCAACGCTCGACGAAGCGCTCACGATCATGGAAGAGGCCGCGAAGACGAAGAAGGCGGTCTCGGTCGGCCTGCTCGGCAATGCGGCTGAGATCTTCCCGGAACTGGTCCGCCGCGGTGTCAAGCCCGACATCGTCACCGACCAGACCAGCGCGCATGATCCAATCAACGGATACTTGCCGAAAGGCTGGACGCTGGCCGAGTGGGAAGCCAAGCGCGCCGCCGATCCGAAGTCGGTCGAGCGTGCCTCGAAGACGTCGATGGTCGATCACGTGAAGGCCATGCTGGATTTCCACGCGCAGGGCATCCCGACGCTCGACTACGGCAACAACATCCGCCAGATGGCGCAGGACATGGGTCTGAAGAACGCCTTCGATTTCCCGGGCTTCGTTCCCGCCTATATCCGTCCGCTGTTCTGCCGCGGCGTCGGGCCGTTCCGCTGGGCCGCGCTCTCGGGCGATCCCGAGGACATCTTCAAGACCGACGCCAAGGTCAAGGAGCTGATGCCTGACGACAAGCATCTGCACAACTGGCTCGACATGGCCAAGGCGCGCATCAAGTTCCAGGGCCTGCCGGCGCGGATCTGCTGGGTCGGCCTTGGCGATCGCCATCGCCTGGGCCTTGCCTTCAACGAGATGGTGGCGCGCGGCGAATTGAAAGCGCCGATCGTCATCGGCCGCGATCATCTCGACAGCGGCTCGGTGGCAAGCCCCAACCGCGAGACCGAGGCGATGAAGGATGGATCGGACGCGGTATCCGACTGGCCCTTGCTCAACGCGCTGCTCAATTGCGCCAGTGGCGCGACCTGGGTGTCGCTGCATCACGGCGGCGGCGTCGGCATCGGCTATTCGCAGCACGCCGGCATGGTGATCGTCGCCGACGGCACGCCGGAAGCCGCAAAGCGTATCGAACGCGTGCTCTGGAACGATCCTGCCAGCGGCGTGATGCGCCATGCCGACGCCGGTTATGACATTGCGATCGACTGCGCCCGTGACAAGGGTCTCGATCTGCCGAGCTTGGCGAAGTAGTCGCGCCTCAGGCCACGACCTTGGCCCCGGCGCTGTCGAGGCGCAGCTGTTCCTTGACGAGATAGTCGCCGATCGCGTCGCCCGGCATGGGCTTTGCGAAATAATAACCCTGGATGAAGTCGCATCCCAGGCGGCGCAGGGTATCGAGCTGAGCACGAGTCTCGACACCCTCGACGACGCAGGCGATCTCCATGTCGTCGCACAGGCCCGTGAGCGACTTGATGATCTTGTAGCTCACGGGATTGTCGTTGATGTCGGCGACGAAACTCCGGTCGACCTTGATCTTGTCGAGCGGCAGCCGGTGCACGTGGCTGAGTGAGGAATAGCCGGTGCCGAAATCATCCAGCGAAATGCCGCAGCCCATCGCCTTCAGCGTCGCGATCGACTGCTGCGCGCGCACGAAGTCGAAAGTGACGGCGGTCTCGGTGATCTCGAAATCGATCCGGTGCGGCGGCAGCCCGCTCTTCTCGATGATGGCGATCAGCTGCAGGATGCCTTCGGCCGCGCAAACGTCGTGGGCAGAGAGGTTGAACGACAGGCGAATGTGGTCGGGCCAGGTCCTGGCGGTCGCGAGCGCGCGAACCAGCAGCGCCTGCGTCAGCGGCCGGATCAGGCCGATGCGCTCGGCGGCCGGAATGAAATCGGCCGGCGAGACCAGGCCGAGGCGGGAGCTGTGCCAACGCGCCAGGACTTCGAAGCCGGCGGTGTGCTCGCTCATGGCGTCCACGATCGGCTGGAACACCAGGTCCATCTCGGTGCTGAAATCGGCACTGCGGAGCAAATTCTCGATGACGCCGCGGCTGCGGATCTCGGCCTCCAGTTCGCTCGAGAAGATGACGGTGCGGCCGCGCAGATGGCGCTTGGCGTGATACAGCGAGTAGTCGGCGCATTCATAGAGCGCTTCCGACGTCGTCGCCGACTTCGGGAACAGCGCAAAACCAATCGAGCAGGACAGCCCGGTATGGGCGGTGTCGAGCTGGTAGGGCAGCTTGACATGGTTACCGATGCGCTCGCCGAGCCGCATCAGATCGGCATGATCGGGATCGCCGCACACGACGAGGCCGAACTCGTCGCCGCCGAGCCTTGCGAATTCCACGCGTCGCGGGCCAAAGCCTTCGCAGACTTCGCGGATGCGGCGGCCCGCCTCGATCAGGACGCGGTCGCCGACGGTATGGCCATAATTGTCGTTGATCGGCTTGAAGCCGTCGAGGTCGATGATCCCGACCGCGACGCGAACGCTCCTGCGCTCGGCATCGGTAAAGGCGCTCGACAGCTCGGCGAAGAAGCGGCGGCGGTTCGGCAGCTCGGTGAGGGAATCGAGATTGGCAAGGCGGAAGTTCTCGTCGGAGAGCGCCTGTGTCGCCGCCTGCTGCGCGAGCAGCGACTTGCGGCTCGCGACGAGATCGGCGAAGTCGCGGTAGTAGATGAACAGCACCGTCACCATCGCGCCCGAGACACGTAGCGAAGAAGAACAGCACATAGGGCACGTCGACGATCAGCGTCACGATCAGCGCCGCCGAGCGTAGATGCATCAGCGAGAAGATGCAGCCGATCACGGTGACCGCCATGTAGAAGGCGACCTGGCTCTTGGCGAACGGATCGCCGTAGGGGTAGAGCGCGAAGGACCAGACGGTGAAGCCGGCGCCGATCGGCAGTGTCAGCCAGTTGGTGGCGCGCAGATTGCGCAGGATGTCGGCATCGCTGCGCACGAGGTGGCGCTGACGCAGCCACCAGAAAGTGCGCAAGCCCGCGAACACGGTCAGCAGGCTCGGCACGATCATCGTCAGCCAGTCCGGCGCCACGTTCACATACGTGTAGGCGACGGCGATCGTGTTGCTCATGAGGATGAAGTAGAGCAGCGGGACTTGCTTGGAGAAGGCGTCGAACTGCGCGCGCATCAGATCGGGGTTGTCGGCCGGGACGTGAAACAACCGTATTGCGGCGGCGAAATGAGACTTCAAATCGGCAACAGGCATTGAAATACGAGCCCCGGATCCCTGAAAAATCGGGCGATCTTGCACGGCGCGGTTAAAGGACGCGTTAGATGGGGCTCGGCGCGACAGGGTGGCGCAGGTTGCATGCGGTCGCGAATTCTCCGGACGCGTGTTCTGGTCAGACCCTGTTAGGATATGTGGCGGCGGAGCCAGGCGCTTCTGGCGCTGACATGCCGCTCGCGGTTACGAGTTGCTAACCATGCGTATCGGCGCAGCACATTGCCGCACGTCGGCCGAAAGCGGTGCGAGACGCCTAGCGCCCGATCGTCACGCCGGCGGTCGAGCGCATGGCGTCCCGGAGGCTCGTCGCGTTCATGTCGTCGAGAACCTGCCGCGTCAGCACGGTGGTCTGGCCGGGCGTGTTGAGGATCGTCTCGCCGCGCGAGGAAGAGAGCCGATCGGCCTTGTAGGGCGTGACCGGATCGGTGGCAGGAGCGGTCGCATGACGTGGCCGTTTGCCCGCGGCCAAAGCGGGCTGCGAGATGCAGAAGGCGGCGATCAGGATCAGAGACAATGACCTTGCGCGCATATGCGATCTCCCATGTCGGGACATCAACCTAGCACATCGCACCGGTGGCCGCAGAAGAAAGGATCAGGCGAGAGCGGCCTGAAGTTCCCGCACCGGCTCGCGGGCGCGGTCGTGTTTCCCGGGCTCGGCGAGCCGGGTGAAACTGCGCTGGCTCGCAAGCGCAGGCGCCTCGACGATGACGCCCTCGCAGACGATCTGCCCGCCGAGTATCTTGAATTCCAGCTTGTCGTAGCGCGGCATCGTTTCGCCGGGCGCGGGCGGCAGCAGTCCGACACTGCCCTGGATGTTGAGCGTGGCGTCGCCGGTGCCGTGCAGGCGCGGATTCCACATCCTGATCCCGGTCTCGGCCCAGCGCTGCCGGATCAGCGCTGCGCGGTCGGTGGGCTCTGCGACCTTTGGCCGAGGCTTCCGCGTGCTGGGTGTCTTCGGAGCGGGAGACTCGAGGATCGGCTCCGGCGCGACATCCGTGACGACGCTCGGTGTGTTGGCGGAGGCGTCCGCTGCGATGATCGTTGCGACAAGCGCGGAATCGCTGGCGAAGCCGGGCTCGATCTCTACGGCGACACTGGGAGACGGAGCCCTGTCGATGCTGCCCTCGGCATGCTTCGCCGAGACTTCGCTATCGGCAAGCGCGTCGACACGCGAGTCGTCTACGACGGCTAGCTCAACATCCCCTGGGTGGCCGGTGGAAGTGTCATCGTTGATGATGAGAACGGGTGTGTCAGCCGAGGCAACCGCGACGTCGGCGGCCGCGACCGGCGCCTCCTCCGCGATGGGTCCGACGTTGGCCCGGAGTTCGCAAGCTGGATTGCTGCTGATGAGGGGCTCAGGAACATCGACCGGCTCGACCTCGACGGCGGCTGCGACCGCTGCCTCTTCCACGACGGCGGGTTCAATCCTTGCCGGGAGATCTGCGGGCGGATCGTTGCTGATGAGTTCAGGTGCATCAACCGGCTCGCTCTCGGTCGACGAGACCGCAACCTCTTCGACGACGCCCGGTTCGACGTCTGCCGGCATCTCCAGGGGTGGATGGTCGCTGATGTCGATATCGATTGGCGCTGCCGATGTGCTTTCCGCGATGACAGTGTCGTTCCCTGCGACCGGAATCGTGACCGCGATCTCGGTATCGCTGCAGCACGAAGCGGTGCTGAGACCGGTGTCGAGAGACGGAGCTGCTTCTGCAATGTCGGTGGTGACGGCGAGTGAATCGCTTGCGGCACTCGGTGCGACGTCGACACTGCCGCTGTGCGGCAGGGGCCGAAGCCGGGTGAACGCCCATTTCACCGCAGGGATGCGGCGCAGCAACGATATCAGTCTCGAAAGCACTGGGAGTTGTCCAAGAGGTACTCGGCGTAAGGCAATCGCTGATTCGTCAGCAATGTGAAAAACTGCCCCGGCCGTCACACCGATGTCAATCTAGGTGGGACCAATTGCAGAACATCCGTGCACCATCGTGCGCGTTGCGCGATCGTCTGACGACGTCCCAGCTCAGTTGGAAGAGCAAATTCCGAAGCGGACGCGTGCGAATTGCGGTGGTTAGCGATCGGCGTGAGCGGGGGGCTCGCGCTTGGCAGCGAACCCCCAGAAATCTTCAAGCTGCGTGCAGCTGCAACGTCTTCTCTCGCGCTATTTCCCGCCGGAGCCCGCACCGCCGCCAGAACCCGCACCGCCGCCGGCCTGGTTGCCCATGTTATTCGTATTGGTGCCGCCTGCGGATGGCGACTGTGCGCCCTTGCTGTCGCTGGCCTCGTTCTGCATGTTCGATGCGCGGCCCGTCGTCATACCTTTGGTCGCGGGGCCACGCGATGAGGGACCGACCTCGCCCTGACTGGATGCGCCTGGAGCGGGTTGTGTCTGCGCGAAGGCACTACCGGTCGCCAGCGCCATGATGCACGCGGATGCCAACATGAACTTCTTCATAGGATTCTCCCTTACTTTGCATCCCGGACAATCCGTCTGCGCCAGCGACGTTCCTGCCGATCTGTCGCCATCTCTTCAACTCTCTGCGGCCTAACGTCGGGGTTCCCGTCCTCATCGCCAGCGGCTATTCAGGACCGTCATTGTTTTGAGGGACGACGCATGAGGAAGATTGTCGCCATCGGAGCGGTTCTGCTCTGGTCCACCATCGCGTTCGCGCAGGATCGCACCATCACCGTGGCCTCGACGACGTCGACGGAACAGTCGGGGCTGTTCGGCTATCTGCTGCCGCTGTTCTCGAAGACCGAGGGCATCGAGGTGAAGGTCGTTGCCGTCGGCACCGGCCAGGCTCTCGACATCGGGCGGCGGGGCGATGCCGACGTGGTGTTCGTCCATGACAGGGCTGCCGAGGACAAGTTCATGGCCGAAGGCCAGGGCGTGAAGCGCTTCGACGTCATGTACAACGACTTCGTCATCGTCGGTCCCAAGAGCGATCCGGCGAAGATCGCCGGCGGCAAGGAAGTCACTGATGCGCTGCGCAAGATTGCGGCTGCGAAAGCGCCGTTCATCTCGCGCGGCGACAAATCCGGCACCCATGCGGCCGAGCTGCGATTGTGGAAGGAAGCGGGTGTCGATATCGCAGCGGGCAAGGACGGCTGGTATCGGGAGATCGGCCAGGGCATGGGACCGGCGCTCAACATGGCCTCGTCGTCGAATGCCTATCTTCTGTCGGACCGCGGCACCTGGCTCTCGTTCAAGAACAGGGGCGAACTTGCCATCCTGACCGAGGGCGACAAGCGACTGTTCAACCAGTATGGCGTCATGTTGGTGAATCCGGCAAAGCATCCGAACGTCAAGGCGAAGGACGGGCAGGCCTTCATCGACTGGCTCATCTCATCGAAGGGGCAGGATGCGATCGCAGGCTACAAGGTCGGCGGCGAGCAGCTATTTTTCCCCAACGCGTCCCACTAGCAAGAATGCGATGGTCGACACCGCGACGCTGAGCGCGAGCAGGATCAGCCCGAGCCCCAACGCCAGCGGCAGGTCGCCCTTGCTGGTCTCCAGCGCGATCGCGGTCGTCATCGTGCGCGTGAAGCCGCGGATGTTGCCGCCAACGATGATGATGGCGCCGACTTCCGCGATGGCGCGGCCGAAAGCCGCGAGAAAAGCCGTCAGCAGCGAGGTCCGGCCGAGTGCAAACAGCAGTGCCATGCTACGCAGGGTCGACAGTCCGTCGATCCGTGCCAGATCGCCATACTCCGCCCACAGCAGGCTGGCCGGACGGTGCACCAGTGCCACCACGATCGGCGTCGCGAGCAGCGTCTGTGCGATCACCATGGCGGTCGGTGTGAACAATAATCCTCCCGCCCCGAGCGGGCCGGACCGCGACAGCAGGAGGTAGAGCGCGAGCCCGACCACGACCGGCGGAAGGCCGAGCAAGGCATTGGTCAGGATGATGATGACCTGACGTCCGCGGAAGCGCGTGATCGCAAGCAGGGCGCCGAATGGTGCACCGATCAGCAGCGCGACGATGCTCGCGGTCAAGCTGACGCGCACCGACAAGGCGACGATGCCGAGCAGCTCGGCGTCGGCTTCGCCGATCAGCGTGAAGGCGGCACCGGTGGATCGTGCGAAATCGTTCATCCGGCCGGGCGCTTCCGCGTCGGGCAGGATGCCTCGGGATCGTCGATGTCGCGCAATCGCATCACGGGTTGGTCTCTGCGAGTCTTTTTGACATCGACAGAATACTCGGACGAGACGATTTGGACAGGCGATTTAGCGGAAAATAACCGTCAAGCGCCGCGTTATGCAGGCTTTCCCGACGCGGTCTGGGCGGCGTTCGGCTTTACAGAGGCTCGGCTCCAAAGCCAGCGCGCCAGCACAACGGCAAGAACTGCCCCGACGAATTGAGCGGCGATGAAGCCTGGCACGTCTCGCGGGGCAATACCCGCGAACGTATCAGACAGCGCGCGAGCGATGGTGACCGCAGGATTGGCGAACGACGTGGATGACGTGAACCAGTAAGCCGAAGTAATATAAAGGCCGACGGCATAAGGAACGGCGGCGGGTGTCCGATGCCGGACGCCAAGGATCGTCGACAGCAGGCCGAAGGTCGCCACGGCCTCGGCCAACCATTGTCCGGTGCCGGCGCGTTCCGTGAGCGAGCGCTGGAGGACTGGAAGCTCGAACATCAGGTGTGCGATCTCAACCCCGGCGATGCCACCGACGACCTGAGCGATAAGATAGATCGCGGCGTCCGTCCATGACATTTCGCCACGCCAAGCCAGAGCCAGCGTCACCGCTGGATTGAAATGCGCTCCCGAGATCGGAGCAAGCATCAGGATCAGCACGACGAGGATTGCGCCCGTGGCAATCGTGTTGCACAGCAGTGCCAGCGCGACGTTTCCGCCGGCGAGCTTTTGCGCCATGATCCCCGAGCCGACGACGGCGGCGAGCAGGAACGCCGTCCCAAGCGATTCGGCGAAGGCACGCTGTCCCAGGCCCGGCATCAGGCGCCGCGATCCAGCCTGACGCGCTCGCCGTCTTCCTTGACGAATTCGCCCTGTTGCGCCGGCAGCAGATCGAGCACGCGTTCGGAGGGGCGGCAGAGCCTGACGCCGTTCGGCGTCACCACGATCGGCCTGTTGATCAGGATTGGATGCGCCATCATGGCGTCGAGCAGCTGATCGTCGGTCAGCGCCGCGTTGTCGAGCCCAAGCTCCGCATAGGGCGCCGCCTTCTCGCGAACGGCCTCGCGCACCGAAATCCCCATGCGCGCGATGAGCTGCTGCAACAGCGCCCGCGATGGCGGCGTCTTCAGATATTCGATTACGTGCGGCTCGATGCCGGCGTTCCGGATCATCGCCAGTGTGTTGCGCGAGGTGCCGCAATCGGGATTGTGATAGATGATCGCATCCATGGTGGAGTCCTCGTGCTCAGCAGCACGCCTGCGACACGCTGGGCGCTGCCTGCGGCGCGCAGCAGGCCGATTGCTGCTCCTGCTTCTCGTGAGCGACCCGCGCCCGGTTCTCACCGCTGCCGTCACCGTAATCGGTGCTCTCGCCCGTGGTGTAGAAGGTTTCCCAGGCGATGCCGGCTGGATCATCAATCCAGGATTTTTCCGACTTGGCATAGCAGCAGGTGGTCTGCCCTTGCTCGACCACGTTGCCGCCGGCCTGGCGCAGCCGCGCATAGACTTCCTGGAGTTCCTCGCCGGTCTCGACCTGGATGCCGAGATGGTCAAGGCCAGCCGCGCGGCCACGCGTCGAGATCGCAAAATTCACGCGGGGGTCTTCCAGCATCCATTTGGCATAGTCGGATTTCACGACCGAGGGCTCGCTGGCGAACAAGGCCGAGTAGAACCCGATCGAATGGGAGAGATCCTTGACGGACACGTGAACGTGCAGGCGCTTCATGGTCGGTCCTTTCAGGCTGGCACTTTGCCGCGCTTTCGCGCGGGTTTCGAAGGCGTGGCCGGAGCGCACGACACGCCGCCGCAGCAGTTCTCGGTCAGGAAACCGACGAGCGCGTTCATGGTCTCGAACCGCGCCGCATAAATCATCGAGCGTCCCTCGCGCCGGACGGTCACGAGTCCGGCCGTCCGCAGCCGGTCGAAATGGAAGGTCAGCGTGTTGGGGGCGAGATCCAGCGTTTCGGCAATCGCGCCGGCGGTCATGCCGTCGGGGCCGGCCTGCACCAGCAGGCGGAAGACGTCAAGACGATTGTCCTGTGCAAGCGCGGCGAGCGCCGCGACGGCATCGTTCGTTTCCATATTTCAGCGATTATGGAAATAATGAGCGGCTGTCAATCGGGATTGTGCTGGGTCTACCCCAATCTCGATTTGATGGTCGGTCGCCGTCCGTTCAGCGCTTGGCGCTTTATTCCCGCCTCGGATGCTTTATGGAAGGGGCACGATCAGGTCGCACCCGCCCGATGGGGGTGCTAGACCCTGGTGCAGGAACAACAGGGCTGGGCCGTCCTGGCCCCCCAAGAATGAAGGATGTGACGCAATGATCCAAACCGTTGGCATCATCGGGGCAGGGACCATGGGGAACGGCATCGCGCAGGTCTGCGCGGCGGCCGGGCTTTCGGTCGTGATGGTCGACATTTCCGATGCTGCGGTGAACCGCGGACTTTCGACCGTCGGCGGCAGTCTCGAGCGGCTGGTCAAGAAGGAGAAGATGTCGGCTGCCGATCGCGAGGCGACGCTCAAGCGCATCACCGGCACCACCGACCGGTCGAAGCTATCGGATTGCGACCTCGTCATCGAGGCGGCGACCGAGAACGAGGAGCTCAAGGTCAAGATCCTGAAGGATCTCTGCGCGACGCTGTCGCCGCGCACGCTGGTCGCGACCAACACCTCCTCGATCTCGATCACCAAGCTCGCCGCGGCAACCGATCGTCCCGACCGGTTCATCGGCATGCACTTCTTCAACCCCGTTCCGGTGATGGCGCTGCTCGAGCTCATCCGCGGCCTGCAGACCTCCAACGACACCCACGCCAAGGCGCTGGATTTCGCCAAGCGCGTCGGCAAGGTGGCGATCACGGCCAAGAACAGCCCGGGCTTCGCGGTCAACCGCATCCTCTGTCCGATGATCAACGAAGCGATCTTCGCGCTCCAGGAAGGCATCGCGACGGCGGAAGAGATCGACGCCGGCATGAAGCTCGGCTGCAACCATCCGATCGGGCCGCTTGCGCTGGCCGATCTCGTCGGCCTCGACACCATGCTTTCGGTGATGGAGGTCTTTTACAAAGGCTTCAACGACCCCAAATACCGCCCAGCCCCTTTGCTCAAGGAAATGGTCGACGCTGGCCATCTCGGTCGCAAGACCGGGCAGGGCTTCTACATCTATAGCGCCTGATGAAGGCAACGGCGGCGGGCACTCAGCGTCCGCCGCCAGATCCCGCAATTTGCGCTGCGACAAAGACGCCGCGCGCAATTGGCTCGACAATGTCGAATGGGCGGCTCGCGGGAACATCGGAACGGATAACGAAGGACATGTCGGATCGACTGAAGGCCGAGCGCGAGGCGGCGGCTGCGCGGCGGAATCTGCTGACCCAGGATGCGATCGAGCGCACCGGGATCACCGAGGAGATGATCGGGGAGCTCGTCACCCGCTTCTACGGACGCGTGCGCGAGGACGCACGGCTCGGTCCGGTCTTTGGGATCGTCCAGAACTGGGATGAGCATCTCGCCAAGCTCAGGGATTTCTGGTCGTCGGTCGTCCTGATGAGCGGCCGCTATCATGGCTCGCCGATGCGGGCGCATTTGCCGCTGAGCCTGGTTGGCGATCATTTCGATCGCTGGCTCGACCTGTTCGAACAGACTGCGCGCGAGGTCTGCCCGCCGGCGGCAGCCGCGCTCTTCATCGACAAGGCACGGCGCATCGCCGACAGTTTCGAAATGGCGTCGGCGACAGTCGCAGGCCGTATCGCGTCTCCGCGTCACGTGCTCCGGTCCTGACGACGATCGGCCTGCCTGCAAAATACGCAGCTCCCTTGCTTCGCTTTTGCGTTGCGCGACTGAGATCGCGGTGCACCAATTCCAACAGCATCGGCCTGATCTGCAAAATCATCATGCCAATCGCGCGGCGTGACGTTGAAATTGCGAAAACGCGCTTGAATACGTTCATTCTCGCTCAATCAAAGCGAGCAAAGCCATATTGATGCACTGCGGCGCCAACTCTTCGCCTTTTTTTCGGCAGAGTTCCAGCGCCTGCTAGTGTGCATGTCGCGCTCATCGTTCACTCCCAATTCTGCATCCTCCGACAATTCCACGGAACCCGAAGTCGACGCGGGCATCGAGCGGACGCGGCGAACGCTGCTGCTCGGCGCGCTTGCGAGCACCGCTTGCCTCGGCTGTTCGCCACCGGCGCGCGCGGGTGAAGATCCGCCCGGCTCCGACGAACGGCCACAAAAGGGTGATGTGCTCGTCTTCTCCGAAGGCGACAAGGAGGGGAAACTCATCACTGCGGCTGATGTGCCGGCCGGCGGACCGCCGGTTCATGCCTGGCCGAAGGATCCCAACACGTCGGTGGTGCGCAGCGCCTCGCGTCTCAACGAGATCCTGATCATCAAGCTCGATCCCGCCGAGCTCGACGAGAAGACCCGTACGCGTGCCGTCGACGGCATCATCGCCTATTCGGCGATCTGCTCGCACGCGGGCTGTCCCGTCACCGCCTGGGTGAAGAGCGATGTCGGCGACAAGGAAGTGTTCAAGTGCATGTGCCACAACTCCGAATACGATCCCCGCGCGGGCGCGCAGGTCGTGTTCGGGCCGGCGCCGCGACGGCTTGCGGCGCTGCCGCTGGCGCTCGCTGACGGTTCGCTCAGCGTCGCCGGCAATTTCATCGGAAAGGTAGGTGGCGCGCAGCCAGGATGACGGACGGTGCGGGCCGTGCCTGCGTCACGAGAGGCCGCATCCGCCGATGGGCGGACGGGACGAACGACAAGAATTCACAACAAGAATTCAAACGGATGAAAAGGGGAACGTCCATGACCAGGAAGCCATGGTTACTGTCCGGCTTCGTCGCCTTCACGTGTCTTGCCTCGACCGCCGCCATATCAGGCCCGATCGAGAATTATTCTCCGGTCACCACGCAACGGCTGGAAAATCCGGAACCCGGCAACTGGATGCTCTATCGGCGCACCTATGACGGGCACGGCTACAGTCCGCTCGACCAGATCAACGCCTCGAACGTGAAAAACCTCACGCCGGCTTGGACCTTCGCTACGGGCGTCGTCGAAGGCCACGAGGCGCCGCCGATCGTCAACAACGGTGTGATGTTCGTGGCGACCCCGATGGGGCAGGTGATCGCGCTGAACGCGAAGACCGGCGACGAATACTGGCGCTACAAGCGGCAGCTCCCCGACGATCTGTTCCAGCTGCATCCGACCAGCCGCGGCGTCGGCCTGTGGGAGGACAAGCTCTATCTCGCCACCACCGACGACCACGTCGTCGCGCTCGACGCCAAGACCGGCAAGGTGGTGTGGGACACCAAGGTGCAGGACTACAAGAAGGGCCAGTACATGACCCTGATGCCGCTGATCGTCGACGGCAAGGTCATCGTCGGCGGCTCCGGCGGCGAATTCGGCGTGCGCGGCTATGTCGCCGCCTACGATGCCAAGGACGGCAAGGAGCTGTGGCGGACCTTCACCATCCCCGGCGAAGGTGAGCCAGGTCACGACACCTGGCAGGGAGAGGACTGGAAGAATGGCGGCGGCTCGGCCTGGATGACCGGCAATTACGACAAGGAGACCAAGACGATCTACTGGGGTGTCGGCAACGCCGCGCCATGGCCCGGCGAAACCCATCCCGGCGACAATCTCTACACCTCCTCGGTGCTCGCGCTCGATCCCAACAACGGCAAGATCAAGACCCATCATCAGTACCACCAGAACGATTCCTGGGACTGGGATGAGGTCGATGCGCCGATGCTGATCGACCTGCAGCGCGACGGCCGCAACATCAAGAGCCTGGTCCATCCGGGACGCGACGCCATCTTCTGGGTGCTCGAGCGCACGCCGACCAAGATTAACTATGTCGCCGGCTGGCCGTTCGTCTCCACGGACGTCTGGAAGGGCATCGAACCGGAGAGCGGCAAGCCGATCGTCGATCCCGCGCACAAACCGGTGATCGGCAAGCGCGTGGAGTTCTGCCCCTCACTCTGGGGCGGCAAGGATTGGCCGTCGGCGGCCTACAGCCAGAGAACCGGCCTCGTCTATGTGCCCGCCAACGAGAATTTCTGCGGCGGATTCACCGGCGAGAAAGTCGCGCTGAAGGCTGGCGAACTCTGGCTCGGCACCAAGCCGGAAGATATCGGCCTCAAGGCGAAGCCCGGCGCGGATCATTTCGGCGAGCTGCAGGCCTGGGATCCCGCGACGGGCAAGAAGGTCTGGCAGCACAACTTCCCGAAGTCGCAGCTGTTCGGATCGGTGACGGCGACCGCAGGCGATCTCGTCTTCGTCGGCGGCACCAACGACCGCAACTTCCGCGCCTTCAACGCCAAGACCGGCGAATTGTTGTGGGAGCAGAAGACCAACTCCGGCATCATGGGCATGCCGGTGTCCTATGAGATCGATGGCACGCAGTACATCGCAATCCAGTCGGGATGGGGTGTGGACGCACAGCGCATCCAGGATGCACTTGCGACCAACAACATCGGCATCGAAGCCAACGTCCCGCAGGGCGGCGTCATCTGGGTGTTCGCGCTGAAGAAATAGCTCCGCAGGCGGATCGAAAGAGGCGGAGCAGCCGGGGGGTGGCGAATGCGGCGGACGGCGACGTCCGCCGCATTTTTGCGTGTGTGATGGAATCGCGTGCGCGCTGAGAATCTCTTCCCTTCTCCCCTTGTGGGAGAAGGTGGCATAGGCGGCCTTCGGCCGCCGTTCTCGAGAACGCCGAAGCGAAGCTTCGGCTATGGCGCCGGATGAGGGGTTCTATCCACGCGCGCACTCATCGCGAGATTGACTCGCGGAGACAGACCCCTCACCCAAGCAAGATCGCATCTGCCAGCGTCGCTGCCCTCTCCCGCAAGGGGAGAGGGCACATCCATGCGCAGCCGTCAGATAATTTACTTGCCCTGGCGCTCGACCTTGTCCTTTTCCTTCTGGTTCATATCCCGAACCTTCGGATCAGGGTTGCGCTTCCCGGTGGTCTGGCTGGTCGAGGCGGGCGGGGCGTTTGCGTTCGGCAGGGAGTTCTGGTCCGGCGCGGTTGGGCGCGTCGCCGTGGTCGGCGGGGCGGTGTTGCTCTGGGCGAACGCGCCGGCGGTCGTCAAAAGAAAGGCGCCCGACAGCGAGACTGCGAGCGCCTTTGAGATGTTGGTCATCGATCCGCTCCTGTCAGATCGATGGAAACGGCCCGAGGCCGCTTGTGTTCCGGTTCACGCTTCCAATTGCTTGCCGATCGGAAGCGAGCGGATGCGTTTTCCCGTCGCGGCGAAGATCGCATTAATCAGCGCCGGCGCGAACGGCGGAACGCCGGGCTCGCCGACGCCGCTCGGCGGCGCGTCAGGTCCGGGCGGCACGATGTAGACGTTGGTCACCACAGGAGATTCGTCGATCCTGACGACCTGGAAGTCGTCAAAATTCTTCTGCTGCACCTTGCCGTCCTTGAAGGTGATCTCGCCGTATTTGGCGAGGCTCAGCCCCATGATCGCGGCGCCCTCGATCTGCGAGGCGATGCGCTCGGGGTTGACATAGGTGCCGCAATCGATCGCCGTATCGACCCTTGGCACGGTCAGCTTGCCCTTGTCGTCGACCGCGACCTCGACGATGGTCGCGATGTAGCTGACGAAGCTGCGGTGCACGGCGATGCCGAGGCCGTGGCCCTTCGGGACCTGACGGCCCCATTCGCCCTTTTCGGCGACCAGCTCGACCACCTTGCGCAGGCGCGCGGTGTCGATCGGGTAGCTGTCCTGGGGCTCGCCGTAGTTCCAGAGATCCTTCACCGCGGGCTTGACGATCCGCGGGCTGCCGATCAGCGCGAGCAGGGTTTCCTTCTGGTCGCGGCCGGTCGCCTGCGCGATCTCGCCGACCATCGACTGCACCGCGAAGGCACGCGGGATGTTCGAGACCGAGCGGAACCAGCCGATGCGGGTATGCGCGGCCGCCTCCGGATTTTCGCAGGAGATGTTGGCGATCTCGAACGGCATGTCGACGAGACCCATGCCGATCTCGAACGGCGCCTGGTGCACGGTGCCGGCGGCAAACGTCGAGGCGATGCTGGGCGCCACGCTGCGGTGGCGCCAGGCGATCACCTTGCCGCTCTTGTCGAGACCCGCCTCGATCCGTTCGACCGAGACGGTGTGCAGGAAGCCGTTGTGAATGTCGTCCTCGCGCGTCCACTGGACCTTGACCGGCGCGCCGAGCTCCTTGGAGAGCAGCGCGGCTTCGAGCGCAAAGTCGCATTTCGATTTGCGGCCGAAACCGCCGCCGAGCAGTGTGACGTTGACGGTGACGTTGCCCTCGGGAATGCCGAGCGTCTTGGCGACATCCTCGCGGGTGCCGCCGGGGCTCTGCACCGGCGCCCAAATCTCCGCCTTGTCGCCCTTAACGTCGGCGACAGCCACCGGCGGCTCCATGCTGACATGGGCGAGATGGGGGATGTAGTACTCGCCGACGATGACCTTGTCGGCGCTCTTCAAGGCGGCGTCCGCATCGCCCTCCTGGCGCAGGACGAGGCCGGGCTTGCGCGAGGCCTCCTCAAGCTCCTTGCGGTAGGCGACGGAGTCGTATTTGCCGTTGGGGCCGTCGTCCCACACGAGCTTAAGCGCGTCGCGGCCCTTGATCGCCGCACCGGTGTTGCGCGCGATCACGGCGACGCCACCGAGCGGCTGGAATTTCGACGGCCATGGCCAGCCGCGCACCTGCATCACCTTCTCGACGCCGTTGATCTTCAGCGCCGCGTCCGGATCGAACGAGACCAGCTTGCCGCCGGTCACCGGCGGGCGGGCGATCACGGCATATTTCATGCCGGGCAGCCGCACGTCGGCGCCATAGCGCGCCTTGCCGGTGGTGATGTCGTGGAGATCGACGATGCCGATCTGGCCCTTGGCGAGATAGCGGAAGTCCTTGGGGTCCTTCAGCTTGAGGCCTTCGATGCTCGGCACCGATTCCTTGGCCGCGTCGGCAGCGAGCTCGCCGAAGCCGAGCTTGCGGCCGCTGGCGTTGTGGACGACCTCGTGATTGACGGCCTTGACCTCGGTCGCCGGCACGCCCCAGCGCTTCGCCGCGGCCTGCTCCAGCATGGTGCGGGCCGAGGCGCCGATCTGGCGCATCGGGATCAAATAATGCCGCGTGCTGCGTGAGCCGTCGGTGTCCTGGTTGCCGAACTTGACCTCGTCGCCATGGGCCTGCTGCACCTTGACCCTGGACCAATCGGCTTCCATCTCCTCGGCCACGATCAGCGGCAGGCTGGTGCGCACACCGGTGCCCATTTCCGAACGGTGCCCGACGATGGTGACGATGCCGTCCGGCGCGACCGAAACGAACACGCGCGGATCGACCACGACGCCATGCGGCATCTTTCCGGCACCGGTTTCATAGGCGAATGCCTGGCGCGACATCACGGGCGCGGCAAGCACGAAGCCGCCGGTGACGCCGAGCCCCTTCAGGATGCTCCGGCGCGAGACTTTCTCGACCCTGACATGCTTTTCGAAGCCGCGAAGCTTGCGGGGATTGTCGATGAAGTTCATATCACACTCCCGTCGATGCGAGATGGACGGCGTTCTCGATGCGCTGGTAGCAGCCGCAGCGGCAGATGTTGCCGGACATCGCCTCGCGGATCTGGTCGTGCGAGGGCTTTGGGTTGTCCATCAAGAGTGCTGCGCCCTGCATGATCTGGCCGGCCTGGCAGAAGCCACATTGGGGCACGTTGAGCTCGCGCCAAGCCTTCTGCACCGGGTGATCGCCGGTGGGGTGCAGTCCCTCGATCGTCGTGACCTCGCGTCCGGCAACGTCGTTCACCGACGTGATGCAAGCGCGGACGGCCTGCTTGTCGACGATGACGGTGCAGGCGCCGCACAGGGCCTGGCCGCAGCCGTATTTGGTGCCGGTCAGTCCGGCCTCGTCACGCAGGAACCAGAGTAGCGGGAGATCCGGGTCGCCGTCCCAGCTCTGTTCCTGGCCGTTGATCTTCACCTTGATCATGATCGTCCCTCGCTCTTCATAAGCCTGTTCAATTCAAAACTAACGACGCCGCCGGGGTGCAATGCCGGTTGCGTCGTGCCGCCGCATATCCCGGCCGCGCTATCCCGCGCGGGCAGGTCCCGGCGGGCGGCAGGAATACGAATCGCAATGTCCGGATGTGCTCGATACCTCCCGTTTTGTTCTTATTTGATTGTTGTTCTTATTTGATTGCATTTCGTGCGGCATCGTGACGGCGCGAACGTAGCAGAGATCGCGCCGGCCCGGCGTTCACAGCCGAGTGTTCTCATCGGAAAAAGATTGCATCGATGGTTTGTCAAAAGCAGGGCGCGGCTTCGTGCCGCGCTGCTTGCGAAACGGGCGCAACCAAAAAAGCTTCGTCCGCGAGGAAGACTGCACGGACGAAGCAGGATGCCTCAGTCGAGGGAGGGAGAACGCAGCACCGCGAACTTCAAGCAGGAAGCCGGCGGCCCTGCGCAGTCATTCAGAGACCAGGACTGAGGAGCTGATGGCCCTCACATACGCGTGGTGCAGAAGCGCGGCATCGCCGCGATGGTCCCGGATGGGGACCGATCCGGTTCGCTGGCGGTGATAGGCACCAGCGAACCGATAGGACTTGAGAGGGCTCGGCGGCCCCGCTCGGGCAGCCTTCTTAGGCGGCTTTGGCTTTCGCCACGTGGGTCGCGATCGCGTCCATCAGCGCCGGCGACAGGCAGTCATAGGGTTCCAGCCCGATCTCCTTCAGCCGCGCACGGATGCCCGCCATCTGCTCCGGCTTCACGCCCGATTCGATCACCGAGGAGACGAAGGCGGCGAATTGCGGCGCCTGCGAGCCCTGCTCCTGGAACAGCTCAGGATGGATGAAGTCGAGCCCATAGAACGGATGGCCCTTGTTCTCGATGCGGCCGTACATGTGCGTGCCGCAGGCCTTGCAGGCATAGCGCTGGATCACCGCGGAGGGATCGACGATCTGGAGCTTGTCGCCGTTCTCGAGCACGGTGACGTTCTGGCGCGGCACCACGGCGACGACCGAGAAGGTCGCGCCCGGCGGCTTCCAGCACTTGGTGCAGCCGCAGGCGTGGTTGTGCGCGACGTCGCCCTTGATGCCGACCTTCACCGGATGGTCCGTGCATTTGCAGACCAGCGTGCCACCGGCGAAGTTGCCGCTGCCTTGTTTGATGCCGCTATCGATCGAGGGATGGAGTGCAACAGTCATGGGTCGATCCTCCTGGGGTGTGATGGCTGTAAGCTAGAACACGACGACGGAACGGATGGATTTGCCCTCGTGCATGAGGTCAAAACCCCTGTTGATTTCTTCGAGCTTGAGCGTGTGGGTGATCATCGGATCGATCTGGATCTTTCCGTTCATGTACCAGTCGACGATCTTCGGCACGTCGGTGCGGCCGCGCGCGCCGCCGAACGCCGTGCCGCGCCAATTGCGTCCCGTAACGAGCTGGAACGGCCGCGTGGCGATCTCCTTGCCGGCTTCGGCGACGCCGATGATGATCGAGGTGCCCCAGCCGCGATGGCAGGCTTCCAGTGCCTGGCGCATCACCGTGGTGTTGCCGGTGCAGTCGAAGGTGTAGTCGGCGCCACCGTCGGTGAGGCCGACGAGGTGTTGGACGACGTCGCCGGTGACCTTCTTCGGGTTGACGAAGTGGGTCATGCCGAAGCGGCGGCCCCAATCTTCCTTGGAATCGTTGATGTCGACACCGACGATCTTGTCGGCGCCGGCCATCTTGGCGCCCTGGATCACGTTGAGGCCGATACCGCCGAGGCCGAACACGACGACGTTGGAGCCCGGCTCGACCTTCGCAGTGTTGACGACGGCGCCGACGCCGGTGGTCACGCCGCAGCCGATGTAGCAGCTCTTGTCGAACGGCGCGTCCTCGCGGATCTTGGCGACAGCGATCTCCGGCAGCACGGTGAAGTTCGAGAAGGTCGAGCAACCCATGTAATGGTAGATCGGCTTGCCCTTGTAGGAGAAGCGGCTGGTGCCGTCGGGCATCACGCCCTTGCCCTGCGTCGCGCGGATCGCGGTGCAGAGGTTAGTCTTCTGGCTGAGGCAGCTTTTGCACTGCCGGCATTCCGGCGTGTAGAGCGGGATGACGTGGTCACCCGGTTTCACCGAGGTCACGCCGGGACCGATCTCGCGGATGATGCCGGCGCCCTCATGGCCCAGGATCGACGGGAAGATTCCTTCGCTGTCGAAGCCGTCGAGCGTATAGGCGTCGGTATGGCAGATGCCCGTGGCCTTGATCTCGACCAGGACTTCGCCGGCCTTCGGTCCTTCCAGGTCGACCTCGACGATCTCGAGCGGCTTCTTGGCTTCGAAAGCAACGGCTGCACGTGTCTTCATCGTAAACTCCTCAAATCTTCGTAGGACGCCAGGACGTCGTCGCGGCGATCCTGGCAACGTTCATTTCTTGCCCATGCAGGCGTCTTCCGCCTTGGTGTAGGCTTCTGTCTTCTCCTCCTTCTTGGAGGGACGCTGCCGGCCCCACGCGTCGGTGGCGCGGGCGCGCAGATAGACGTAGAGATCGTCCATGTAGCAGGCGACGTTCGGGTTGTCGCCGAAGGCCGGCATGACGTTCTCCTGCGCCGTCGAGATGTTCTTGCGACCGGAGGCGATCACGCCGATAAAGTCGCCATAGCTCATCGACTTGACGGAATCCTTCAGCGCCGGTGCGTAGGTGGATCCCATGCCGTCGGGGCCATGGCACACATGGCAGTCTGAGTGATAGCGGCGGTATCCGGAATAGGTGAACCAGTCCACGGTGCCGTCGGCCGAAATCTTGTAGGTCGGGTTTCCTTCCTTATCGAGCCACTTCCCGTCGTCTTCCTTCTTCACCGCGGTCGGGTCTCCCGGACCGTCCGCGACCGCAACTCCTCCGGACGCAACGAAGATCATCACAGCAATGACAGAGCAGATTTTACGCAAGAGATTTTTCCTCGAAGGCGTTCGGTGGAGACGAGCCGGCGCGTGGAGTTGATCCACGCGCCGGAGCGATGCTGAGCGGGGCCTAGTTCGGCAGCGAGAACACGGTCAGCGTGCCGCCGAGCGCCGTGTAGTTGCTGAGGGCCGCGTAGCCACCGACGGCGCCGAGACCGGCGGTCGGATCGGTCAGACCTGCTGCCAGACCGATGCCGGCCCAGCCACCCACGCCGGAGAGGACGGCAACGTACTGCTTGCCATTGTTCTCATAGGTGGTGACGTTGCCGATGATGCCGGAGGGAGTCTTGAACTTGTAGAGCTCCTTGCCGGACTTGGCATCGACTGCCTTCAGGTAGCCTTCGAGCGTGCCGTAGAACACCACGCCGCCAGCGGTTGCGAGCGCACCCGACCAGACCGAGAACTGCTCCTTGTTCGACCAGACGATCTTGCCGGTCTTGCCGTCCCAGGCGATGAAATTGCCCATGTGGCTTTCACCCTGCGGCGGATACATCGAGAGCGTCGCACCCACATAGGGCTGGCCCGCGGTGTAGCTCACCTTGAACGGTTCGTAGTCCATGCAGACGTGATTGGTCGGAACGTAGAACAGCTGCGTGTCCGGCGAGTAGGCTGCCGGCTGCTCGTCCTTGGTGCCGAGCGCGGCCGGGCAGATGCCCTTCACGTTGACGTCCTCGCCCGCCTTGTCGGTCGAAGCTGCGTCGAGCACCTTCGGACGGCCGTAGGTCGGCGAGCTCTTGTTCATGTCGACGCCGGAGGTCCAGTTCACCTTCGGATCGTACTTTTCGGCGACCAGCAGTTCGCCGTTCTCACGGTCCAGGGTGTAGGCGAGACCGTTGCGGTCAAAATGGGTCAGGAGCTTGCGAGGCTGCCCATTGATCTGCTGATCCGTGAGGATCATCTCGTTGACGCCGTCATAGTCCCACTCGTCATGGGGCGTCATCTGGTAGACCCACTTGGCCATGCCGGTGTCCGCGTCGCGCGCGAAAATGGTCATCGACCATTTGTTGTCACCGGGACGCTGCTTCGGATTCCAGGTCGAGGGGTTGCCCGACCCGTAATAGACCATGTTCAAAGCGGGATCGTAGGAGATCCAGCCCCAGGTGCAGCCGCCGCCGATCTTCCACTGATCGCCCTGCCAGGTCTTCAGGCTGGAGTCAGCTCCGACCGGCTTGCCGAGCGACGTCGTCTTGGCCGGATCAAGCTTGATCTGGTCATCCGGACCTTCGGAATAGGCGCGCCAGACCTGCTTGCCGCTCTTGAGATCGTAAGCGGTGACGTGGCACTGGACGCCGAATTCACCACCGGAGATGCCGACCAGGACCTTGTCCTTGACGACCAGCGCGGCCGACGTACCGGTCTCGCCCTTCGCAGGATTGCCGTTGGTTGCCGACCAGGCCACTTGGCCGGTCTTGGCGTCGAGCGCGACGAGGTTGGTGTCGGCCTGATGCAGGATGATCTTGCCGTCGCCGTAAGACAGGCCGCGGTTGACCGTGTCGCAGCACATCACCGGGATGACGTTCGGATCCTGCTTCGGCTCGTACTTCCAGATGATCTTGTTCTCGTTGGAAAGGTCAAGAGCGTAGACCTTGTTCGGGAACGGCGTGTGGACGTACATCACGTTGCCGATGATCAGCGGGCCGCCTTCGTGACCACGCAGCACGCCGGTCGAGAAGGTCCAGGCGACCTGGAGCTTGCCGACGTTCTGTGCATTGATCTGGTTCAGCTTGGAATAGCGGGTATTGGCGTAATCGCCCGCCGGCATCACCCAGTCTTTCGGGTTCTGCGACATCTTGATCAGCTCGTCATTGGCTGAGGCGCTGCCGACGGCGAGAGCCGCCGCGGAGCCAAGATAGGTCGCCAGTAGCACCTTGCGCATAGTTAATTCCTCCGTTGGTCGTTTATTGTTTCCGAAGCATTGCTTAAATCACCGGGCTTCTCGTCCGGCGTCTGCTCGTGCAGGGCGGTCACGATCGAGACCAGAAACGATGCTGTGCTGTTTCCTCCTCCTGATGAGAGCCACGGGTCCGTGTGCAGGGGCGGCCCGTTCTTGTTGTTCCTGCCGCAATCCCTAACGACTTCGTCAATGGGAAACTTGCCCAAGAGAGAAGCCGGTTTGCTCGACAGCGCACGGGCGCGAAGATTTTGATTTTGCAGTAGCGAATTCAGCAGTTTCCGCGCCGGCTTGCGCGGCGGCCCGCGCCTATGTTCCCCTTGACGGCGCTGCAACTAAGGCGGAGGATTAAGTTTCAAAGGTGGCAGTGGAACGGAGGCGCAAGTTCCAAAAGATCGCCTAAGTTTGAGGTAAACGTCACGCAATCACGGCTGAGGGCTCCAGCAGCGCTGGTCGCGATTCGCGTCGAATCTCCGGATCAAACCAGTGGCTGGATCAATGTCCGACACAATTCACACGCTCTCGACGACCGGGCTGACGCCGAAGCGGCAGATCCAGAGCTGGATCGATGGGCTGACGAGCCTGTGCGGCTATTTCGACGTCGATCCGCTGGAGGCCTCCTCGCTCGAAGGTCGCATCGACTACACCACCGTCTCGCGCCTGAAGCTCTGCCAGATCGAGGTGAGCCAGCACCGCATCGCGCACACAATGGCGCGCGCCAAGGCCAACGAACATCCCTACATCAAGATTCACTTCCAGACCTACGGCGTGTCCTATTTCGAACAAGAGGGCCGCCACATCGAACTCAACCCTGGCGACATCATCGCCTATGACGTCTCCTGCCCGCATTCGATCATCAGCCCCGCCTTCACCCGCCACGACGTGGTGATCGTGCCGAAGGCGCTGCTGCGCGACCGCGGCTTTCCCTCGCAGCGGATGCCGGCGTGCAAATTGTCGGCGAAGACCGGGACGGGGCGGATTGCCCATGATTTCGTCCACGCCACCTTCGACGAGGCGGCGAAGCTGTCGGCGAACAGCGCGGTCGGCGTTGCCGATTCGCTGATCGACCTCTTGCTGCTGCCGCTGCGCGAGGCCGACACGATGTTCGACCGTGTCGGACCGGAAGCGATGTATGTGCGTGCGCAGTTCTTCATCCGCGAGCATCTGCGCGATCCGGATCTGTGCATCGATCAGATCTCGACCGAGCTCGGCTGCTCCAAGCGCTATCTGCACATGCTGTTCTCGGAGCGCGGCACGACGGTGAGCGACTACATCTGGCAGGCGCGCCTGCAGAACTGCCGCCAGGAGCTCGAGGCCCACGCCGGCAAGACCATCACCGACGTCGCGTTCTCCTGGGGCTTCTCCAGCTCATCGCATTTCAGCCGCGTGTTCCGGAAATATTTTGGCGTGGTGCCGTCCTCGATCCACAAGGCGCAGCAGGGCACCGCGAGCTCGAACGAGCATTAGAGCATGATCCGGAAAAGTGTGCAGCGGTTATCCGAAAAGATCATGCTCAAACAACAACCTCAAGTGCGACGACGACTCGTCCTAATCCAATCGCGCTTTGGGCTCGTCGCGCTGCGGCCGGTCGCCGACAATGTTGTGCCGGCCGCGTAGCGTCGGCTGCGACGTCTGTCACGCCGACATGGCGATATAGGAAAGGCTGGCCAAGAGAGCGGCAAGCAAGCGCGACCGCGCCTTCTCCCGGTTCAAGCCGGCTCGAGGCCGAGCGACTTCGCGCTCTCGATCCAGACCGGCAATTCGCGCTGATACAGCGCATTGGTTTCCTTGAACCCCAGAGCCGGTTCGAGCACGAAGGTCGCGAGAACCTCCTTCACCTTCGGATCGTTGTTGGCCGCGACGCAAAGCTCGGCTAACCGGTCGACGACCGGCTGCGGCGTCGCCTTCGGCACCGCCCAGCCGGTGAAGCCGCTCACGGTGAAGAATTTCGACGTCGCGCCCTGTTCGGGGAGCGTCTTCACGGTCGAAATCGCGTCGACCTTCTTCGAATGCACCGCGAACACGGTGCCGCGGTCGCTTTGCAGGACTGATTGCGCCGCCGTATAGCTGCCCATCGCGGCATCGAGCGTGCCTTCCAGCATTCCGGTCCACATCGGGGCTTCGCCGCGATAGTGGACGGGCTCGATGGAAAGACCGTATTGCTTGTTGAGCTCGTTGATCGTCATGTGCGGGGCCGATCCGGCGCTGTAGGTGCCGAAATTCACCCTGCCACTCTTGCGCGCGAAGGCGACGAAATCCTCCAGCGTCTTGACGCCGGTCTTGGGGTTCGCGACCAGCAAGAGGCCAGCGCCGGGAATGACGCTGGCGAGGGTCAGGTCCCTGTCCATGTCGTAGCCCGGATTCTTCATCACCACCCGGTTCATGATGTAGGTGGTCGAGATCGAGCATAGCACGGTGTGGCCATCGGGCTCGGCGCGGGCGACCTCTGCGGTGCCGATTGCGCCCGAGGCTCCGGGCTTGTTCTCGATGACGACGGTCTTGCCGACCTGCTTGGCGATGAATTCGCCATAGGCGCGCGCCAGCAGGTCGGTCTGTCCGCCGGCGGGATAACTGCAAATCATGCGGATCTGCCGCGACGGCCACGCAGCTTGCGCCGAGGCGCCGCGCGAGACGAAAGGCATCGCGAGGGCGCTGGCGCCGGCTGCGACGAAGTGGCGGCGATCGAGCTTTGCGGACATGGTTCTCTCCCCGATTTGCTCCGAGGGTACTGCATCAAGCCGTCGCTGCCATGGCCGACAGGCGAGACAGATTGGCGCATTGGAGGAAGGCTGTCCTGTTCGGCTCGGGATGAACACCCAATTGCCGAGCGTGCAGAAATGTTCGCCATAGCGCGTCGCCGCCACCGCAAGGAAGCCGGCAAGTGCCGTCAGCATTACGAATAGCGGCTTGATGGGGCTTGCGAGGAAGAGAGCAGCAAAGGTGACGATACTGCGTGGCGGTCGTGGTTCAATCGATGGGCCGCGGCGTACTGGATTCCCCGCCTTCGCGGGGAATGACAGCGGAGTTGATGGATAGGCCCGCGTGCCATCGCTCTTCGCGACGAACACTCACCGCTGAATGATCTTCATCCAGACATCGCCGAGGATCGCAGGCTCGCGCGGCGGCAGATAGGTGAGGCCGGCCTGCCTACCGAATTCGGCGATCTTTCCCTCCGCGGCAAGCTCCGTCAGCGCCGTGTTGACGGCCTCGATCAGCGCGGGATCGCTGGCAAGCCCGACATAGCCGCGATTGGCGCCGATCGGATAATAGTAGCCGGACGCGGTGATCGCCGTATCGGGGTGCGCGGCGCGATGGGCGTCGAAGCGCGCAAGATCGACCAACGTCGCGTCATGGTCGCCGCGCTGGAGCGCGCCGAGGAGGTCGTCGCGGCCGGGCACGAGATGAGTGATGTTGTCGATCAGGCGGCCCTTGTCGAAGGTCATCAGGATGGCATCGCCGAGCGAGCCGCTTTCGATGACGAGGCGAAGGCCGGCGAGATCGCCGATGTCGCCGATCTTGCGGCCCTTCGCCTTCGGCCCGAGCACCACCGTCATCGGCGAATAGACGTAGGGCTGGCTCGGCGCGAGCACGCCGAGCGCGACGCGGCGGCGCCGGTCCTCGCGCGTGGCGCCGGCGAAATCCGGCAGGCGCGCCGTTTTCATGCCGGGCTTGACGAGCGAATCCTGCGTCAGCGCGTAGCCGCCGACCAACGCGCAGCGCCCGTCCGAGAGCAGCGCATTGGCCTCGAGCTGTGGGCTGGAATCCTCATCGAGCTTGCTCTCGAACCACTGGATCGTCACCGGCCGTCGCAGGCGCTCGGCGACCGCCTGCGCCAGCAGCATGTCGAAGCCCGCATCCGGCTTGCCCTTTTGATGCACCGAGAGCGGCGGCCGGCCTTCATCGAGGCAGATCCTCAGCGGATCATCCGCTGCGCGTGCAACCGTAGGCGCCGCCGCGAGGATCGCGGCAACGCTCCATGCGGCGAGCCAACGCCTCATGGCCGTCTCCGGCTGGAGATAAAGGCCCAGAGATCTCCGATCTGGTCGTCGCTGAGGATGTCGCCCCAGGGCGGCATCTTGTTGTTCTTGCCGTTCTTCACCGTGGTGACGAAGCGCGTCTTGTCGTCAGGGATCGCGCGCAGGTCCGGCGTGATGGTGCCGGAGTTCATCAGGTTGGGGCCGTGGCAGTGCGAGCACTTTTCGGCATAGGTCGATTTGCCGTGGTCGATCTGCGCCTGCACGGGACCACCGGTGGCGTCATCGGCGGCACGAACGGTCGCCGCGAACGCGACCGTCAGCACCGCGACGGCGGCGAAGATCGCCGCCGCCTTGTGAGATATCTCTTTCAGCATCGTACCTGTGGTCACTGCTTGACTGCAAAGACCCACAGCGAGCCGCCGGGCGGCACCTTGGCCAGCCGCTCGTCGCCGGAGAACAGCGAGTAGACGCCGCCATAGCCGCTCGTCACTGCGACATATTGCACGCCGTCCTGCTGCCAGGTGACCGGCTGTCCCTCGATGCCGGAGCCGGTCTGGAACTGCCAGAGCTTCTTGCCGCTTTCGGCATCGAAGGCCTCGAACTCGCCGGTCAGCGCGCCCGTGAACACGACGTCGCCTGCGGTCGATAGCACGCCGGAGAAGCGCGGGATGTCGACGGGAGCCTCCCACTTCGCCTTGCCGGTCAGGGGATCGATCGCCTTGAGATGGCCGCGCGGGCCGTCTCCGTACTCCCAGAGGTCGGTCAGGTCCATGCCGAGATACCATTCACCCTGCTTGAAGGTGACGGGCTCGGTCTTGTACCTGCCGCCGAAGGCGAGCGTGTTGGCATAGGCCAGTCCGGTCTGCGGATTGAACGACATCGGCTCCCAGTTCTTGCCGCCGAGGATCGACGGATAGACGGTCACCTTCTTGCCTTCGCGCGCGTCCTTCGAAACGTCGGTCTCGATCGGACGTCCGGTCTTCATGTCGATGCCGGTCGCCCAGTTGACCTTCACGTACGGGTTGGCCGCGAGCAGCTTGCCGTTGGTACGGTCGAGCACGTAGAAGAAGCCGTTGCGGTTGGCGTCCATCAGCACCTTGGTCGGCTTGCCCTCGACGTTCATGTCGGCGAGCACCATCTCGGCCACGCTGTCATAATCGAACGGATTGTTCGGCGAGAACTGGTAGTGCCACTTGATCTTGCCGGTCTTGGGATCCATCGCCAGCACGGAGCATGTGTAGAGATTGTCGCCGGGCCGCACCGCCGAGTTGAACGGGCCGGGATTGCCGATGCCCCAGTAGACCGTGTTCAGCTCGGGATCGTAGGACCCGGTGATCCAGGTCGAGCCGCCGCCGAGCTTCCAGGTGTCGCCCTTCCAGGTGTCGCCGCCGGGCTCGTCCGGCGAGGGGATCGAATGGGTGCGCCAGAGATGCTTGCCGGTCGCCGGATCCCAGCCGTCGATGAAGCCGCGCGTGCCGAACTCGGCGCCGGAGATGCCGGTGATGACGACGCCGTCGGCGACCAGCGGGGCCACCGTCATCGAATAGCCTTCCTTGATGTCGGCGGCCTTCTGCCGCCAAAGCTCCTTGCCGGTCTTGGCGTCCAGCGCGATCACGTTGGCGTCCAGCGTGGTGCGGTATACCTTGCCGTCGTAGAGCGCGGCGCCGCGATTGATGATGCCGCAGCAGACGATGCGCGGCGTCTCGGCGGGATACTCGACCTTGGTTTTCCAGATCTGCTTGCCGGTCTTGGCATCCACCGCCATGGTCGCATTGTGCGAGGTCACGTAGATCACGCCCTGGTACACCAGCGGCTGCGATTCCTCGCTGCGATCGTCGTTGAAAGAGTAGTTCCAGACCGGGACGAGGTTCTTGACGGTGTCCTTGTTGATCTGGTTCAGCGTCGAGAAACGCTGGAGATTGTAGCCCATCCCGTAATTGAGAACGTTCGATGTATCGGTCGCGCCCTTGACCAGTTGCTCGGTGGTCTGTGCGCTTGCACAAGTCGATGCAAGCATGACGAGGCTCGCGGCCATCGCAAAGCGTTTCATCCGTTCCTCCCAATATGCGCGTCTTTTGACGCTGCGGAACAACACTCCGCCCGAATGCAAAACGCGTCAATACGAAAGTCGCGAATGCGACGCCAACATGTTGAACGCCGGAGCCCAGTCACCTGACGGAAACCTGACAACCCGCTCTCACTTGTGCGCAGACGCTGGAGAATTCCGTGACGCGAAGCGGCCCGGACGGAAGCGGCTAGGCTGGCGTGGCCAGGTTTCGTAAGTTGTAGCGCGCGCTGGTTGTAGTTTCCGACTTGAACCGGGGCTCGCTTATGGACTTATGTCGGTTCGATCCGCTCGAACCGAGTTCTCAGGAGGTTTCGATGAGGTCACGTCGCTCAATTGCGTTTGCGCTCACGATCGCGTTGCTGTCCGGTCCGGCCCTCGCGGCATCCGGCAACGCGGTCAAGATGTTCGATACCGACAATGACGGCACGCTCGATCTCGCCGAGGTGAAGAAGGCGGCCAGCGCATTGTTCGCCAAGCTCGACCCCGATCACGACGGCACGCTCGATGCACGCGAGTTGCGCGGGCGGTTGTCGGCGAAAGAGCTCGCCGCCGCCGATCCCGATCGTGACGGGACGCTTACGCTCGACGAATACCTGTCCGTGGTGGAGCAGCGCTTCAACGCGGCCAATCCGGACAAGGACGGCACGCTCGATGCAAAAGAGCTGAACGCGCGGGCCGGCCGCGCGCTGCTGCGGCTGCTGCGCTGAGCGCGTACGCCCGGAACGGACGTGGCGCGGCATTGCGATTAATTCCGCTCCGACACTCGGAACATCGGGCTGCCGGGCCTGTTCTCCCCGAAATGGCCTGCCTGGCGTTGTGGGGCTGCGCGGCGGGAGGAGAGGAGATCATGCAGATGAACACCAAACGATCCGTTCTTGCTGCCTGCGCGATCCTGACGTTGAGCGCCGGTGTCGCCGTCGCGGGCCCCTGCAAAACCGGCAGTGCAGCCAGTGACAAGGATGCCGGGTCTGGCCCGGTCACGGTGGGCTCGGCGCAATCCCATTCATCGAGTTCGCCGAGCGACACCAGTCAGCATCCGCCGACCAGCACGATGAATCGTGCGAGTGGCGAAACGCCGGCTTCATCCGAGGATGCGCAGCGGCAGATGCAGAGTGAACCGACGGCGGCTCAGCAGGCCGAAGGTGCCAAGCCGAATCCGGCAATGGCCGACAAGGACTGCTGACGACGCGGCGCTGGTCGTGCCGATTCGAGGCACGGTGTGTCGCGCAAGGTGATGTCCTCCAGGTCTGTGCTTGACCAAGAGGGAACTGGCTTTGCCCGAGAGAGAAATGCAGCCGCGAAGAATCGACACAGACGCGTTCGGCATTCGAATCGGCGCTTGAACTATAGGGGACCGAGCCCTAGGTTTTGCCCCGCGCGATGTCGCGCTCAATACCTTGGGAGACCCCGAATGGCTTGGAAAGCTCCGAAGATCGTGGAAGTGCCGGTCGGCATGGAAATCAACATGTACGCCTGCGCTTCGCGCAAGTAAGACTAACGACCTGCCGCGGCTTCGATGGCAAACGCCGTCGAAGCCGTGGCAGTGTCGGATCCTCGCCCGCCGTAGGCATTACGCGGTGTGGTTGACGCGCTTTGCCATAGATGCAAAGCCACACACGAGCAGCGCTTCACTGCTCTCCCCATCAAAATCTCGACCATGCTCCGCGGCGGTGTGTTACGATGACGCCGGGTCAGCGCTGCTGCCGCATCAAAGCGCGGGGGGCGCCTTTAGGGCACGGGATGCGCGGCGGAGCTCGCAAATTTTGGCTGATGATTGCGTGCGCGGGCGTGCTGGCACCGGCTTCTGCGTACGCCGAGGAGGGCTTCGATACCGAGCACATCTTCGGCTTCATCATCGGCACCGATGTCGGCACTGTCGGCGAGCGCGAATTCCAGAGCGAGACGACGGGACGATTCGGTAAGGGCGGGGGGAGCTATCGCGCGCTCGCGCAGGAGGTCGAGATCGAGGTGGTGCCGCTGCCGAACTTCCGCATCGAGGTCGGCGGCACCGCCAGCTTGCACGACATCACCGGCGTCCCCGACATCGACGATCGTCGCCAGTTCAACTTCCAGGGCGCCTCGCTCGACCTGCGCTATCGCCTGCTCGACCGCGAGCACGCGCCGTTCGGCCTGACTGTCGCTGCCGAGCTCCATGGCGAACGCATCGACGAGACCAGCGGCGCGAAGGGACGGATGTACGGCACCGATTTCACGCTCGCGTTCGACCGCGAGCTCGTGCCGAACTTCGCCATCGTTGCGCTCAATCTGATCTATCAGCCGGAATGGGCGCGCTTCGAGGTGGCGGGACTCTCCGAGAAGAGCTCGACGATCGGGGCGGCGTTCGCCGGCATGGTGCGGGTGCGGCCCAATGTGCTGCTCGGCGGGGAGATGCGCTACTTCCGGCAATACGAAGGCATCGGCCCCGGCGAGTTTTCGGGCCAAGCCCTCTTCGTCGGCCCGACCGCCTACTTCCAGCTCTCCGAGCGCTCGCGCCTGACCTTGAGCTGGAGCATGCAGGCCTGGGGACGTCCGGCCGGGTCATCCGCCAATCTCGACCTCGTCAATTTCGAGCGCCACCAGGCGAGGGTTGTGTTCGGGGTCAACTTTTAGGGCGCAAGTGCGCAAGGGAACGAAAACACTTCAATTTCAGCCCCGGTTTGAAACTTCCCGCTCCTTGGAACGTATCCTTTCGTGCTAATCTCCATCGCCTTTTGCGACAGGATCCCGGCATGAACCCGATTGACCTGGTGGTGACTGTGTGTGCGGTGCTCTCGCCTGCGACCTGCGAGGAGCAGCATCTGGTGTTCAACTATTCCGGGTCGCCGCGGCAATGTGCGATGGCTGCGCCGCCCTATATCGCGCAATGGGTGGGCGAGCATCCGAAGTGGCATGCGGTGCGGTGGCGCTGCGAATATCCGCACCCGAACGACAAGGCGTGAGCCGCGAGGGTCTATTCGCCGGCTACTTGGTGCAGTCCTTCAGATCCTTGTCGGCGATCGAGAACACCGCATCCGCCCTGATCTCGATGTCGCGGACGATGCATTGGCGTGAATTGGGGTAGCTGACCTTGGCATCATAGCGGCCCGGCTCGACGCCGGTGATGCGCAGCCGCTCGTCGTGGTCGACCTCCTTGTCCTTGTCGTTCAAGCATTGGTTCGGACCCCAGTCGGTCCTGCCGGCGGGAGCGAGCTGGAAGCCGGAGATCGTCTCTGTCGTCAGATTCCAGAGCCGGATGCCCTTGCCCTTGGCCTGTGCGGCGGCTTCGCCGGCAAGCGTCAACAACGCGATCAAAGCTAGAACCCAACGCATCAGCCAGTCCTCCCAAAGGCGGGCCGTCATTCCCTGATCAGGCGCTCGCGGTTCTTTGCCTTGTCGAAATTTTTGGCGCGGTCAAGGCCGTTCGGTGCGATCAGCTTCGCCGAGACGAGATCGGCGCCGTCGAAATCGGCGTCGATGACGATGGCGCCGGTCAGATCGGCTCCGCCGAGTTCGGCGTTTTTCAGTGATGCACCGCTCAGGTCGGCGCCCCTGAGGGCCGCGAATTGGAGGTCGACGCGCGACAAATCGGCGTTGCGCGCATTCAGTCGTTCCAGATTGGCGGATCTGAGCACCGCGCGCATCAGCCCCATCGACTGGTTGCGCATGTCGGCGCCGAGCTTCGCGTCCGCGATCGAGGCGCCGACCATGCTTGCGCCGGTGAGATCGGCAGCGATGCGTGCTCCCGACAGGTTCGCGCCGTCGAGACGCGCGCGGGCCATTTGCGACGCGAACAGATTGGCGCCCTTCAGGCTTGCGCCGGTAAGATCCGCATCCAGCAGCCACGCCTGATCGAGGATTGCACGGTCAAGCTTGGCGTCTCGGAGTATTGTCTTGTTGAGCCGCGCGGCGCGGAGAACCGCGTTGGACAGGTCCAGCCCCGAGAGATCGAGGCCCGACAGGCGTTTGCCGGTGAAATCGGCAGGCTGCGCGGCGCTCGCTTTGGCCAGCACGGCCTCGACCTCTGGCCTGGTCATTTCGGCCGAGACCATCGCGGGGGAGGTGAGGTCGACGTCACGCATCATGTCCTGCGCGCCCGCCGGGATCGTGACGAGTGCAAGACCAAGCATTGCAAGCGTTGAGAGGGCGACCGTCCGCGTCATCATCAACTCCGCCGCCGGCCAATCTAGCACATCCGCCAAGCGACCGGCTATGAGATATCTCGCTCGGCGCGGTCGCCTTGAGTTCGTTGGGCGAGGCCGGCCTTGATCGCCGCAATCTCGGCTTCGCCGCGAGTGTCGCGCGGGATGTCGATAGGTACCTCTGCCACGATCCGCGTTGGCCGGGCCGACAGGAAGAACAGCCGATCGCCCAGGTGCACTGCATCGTCCAGGCTATGTGTCACCAAAAGCGTCATCACTGGCCGGCTCGCGACGAGCGTCGCAATCTCATCCCGCAGGCGTCCAGCGAGAGCGTCATCGAGCGATGCCAGCGGCTCGTCAAGCACCAAAATATCCGGCTCGACGGCAAAGGCGCGGGCCAGCGCGACGCGCCGGGCAAGCCCCAGCGACAATTCGCCGGGGAAATGGCTGCGATGTGCCTCCAGCTCTAGGATTTTGAACAGCTCCGACAGCTTGGCGTCGCTGACATCGGGTGCAGCGAGCCGCACATTCTGCTCGACCGAACGCCACGGCAGCAGCCGCGGCTCCTGGAATACCATGCCGATCCGCGCCTGCGGCGGCCGTTCGATCCGCCCCTGAAACTCGTGATCGAGCCCCAGGATGATGCGCAGCATCGTGCTCTTGCCACAGCCGGAGGGGCCGATCAGCACGCCGACCTCGCCGGACTGAAGCGTGAACTTGACCGGCGCCAGCACCTCGTGCGTTCCGCCGGCGGCACTTTTGAACGTCTTGCCTGTGATCTCGACCTCAAGCCGCACGGGGCCGCCACCGTGTTGCGCGGGCTTCGAACGGCTGCACCAGCAAGGTTTCGATGACGAGCACGACTGCGGCGAAGGTCAGCGAATAGGCGAGCAGCCGCGGCGTGTCGAACAGCTGGAAGGCGACACCGATCTCGAAGCCGACGCCGTTCGGACGGCCCAGCAGCTCGGCGACCAGCACGATCTTCCATACCAGCGACAATCCGGAGCGCGCGGAGGCTGCGATATAGGGCGCAAGCTGCGGCAGCACGACGTGGCGGAAGGCGCGCCAGCGCGGCATCGCAAACACGCTCGCCATCTCGTCGAGCGAGCGGTCGAGCGCGCGGGCGCCCTCGCGCAAGGTGACGATGGCGGTCGGCAGCTTGTTGATGGCGATTGCTGCGATCGCAGCGGCCTCGGTGAGGCCAGCCCAGATATAGGCCAGCACGATCACGACCAAGGCGGGTAAATTGAGCAGCAGGATCAGCCAGGGATCGCCGAGCCGGTCGGCAAGCTTCACCCGTCCCATCAGATAGCCGATGGCGCTGCCGAGCGACATCGCCAGCACGAAGGCGAGGGTGACGCGCGCCAGCGTGGCGCCGAGATGCAGGAACAACGCGCCGCTCGCGGCCTCCGCGATCATCACCTGGAGCACGGCGGGCGGGGAGGGCAGCTTTGCGCCGCCGGCGAACAGCGCGGCGATCCACCAGACTGCGAGGAATAGGACAAAGGAGAGAAGACGCAGCACCTCAGTCTCCGGGGACCGCGTGATAGAAGGTGCCGGGATCGAGCTCGGCCGCCGGCCCGACGAGGTCGCGGCCACCGGTCTCGGCGAGCACGCGGTAGAGCACGCGCGCATCCGCCTCCTCGTCGGCAATGCTCCGGCGCGGGATGCCGTCGCGATAGCGGTCGCGATAGGTCTTGAGCATGGCCGGATCGATGGTGCCGGTAAGCGGTGCGATCTTGTCCCAGGCCGCGTCCGAGGTCACCAGCAGCTCTTTGGCCTTGCGGGTCATCGCGATGAAGCGCGCCACGGCGTCACGATGGCTTGCCGCCCAACTCTCGTCGAAGACATAGCCGACCGCGGCGACCGCGCCCTTGGCGCCGAGTTTTGGCAGGATGTCCTCGATGCCGGCGAGGCGGCGAAAGCCCTTGGCCTCGAGCTGCGCGCAGAAATTCCAGAAGTTGAGGCTCGCATCCATCTCGCCGTCGAGCGCCTTGGCGGCGATCAGGGGTGGGGCGCCATAGACGATGGTCGCCGCAGACTTCAGGTCGATACCGTCCTGCTTCATGCGAGCCTGGAGCAGCAGCCAGCTCTTATCGATCGCTCCGCCGGCGACGGCGAGCTTGCGTCCCCTGAGGTCGGCGAGCGTCTTGATTGGCGAAGCCGCCGGCACCATCACCGCGCCGAGCGCGCTGGAATAGGGATAGAAGGTGAGCTTGGCGCCGAGCGCGCGCTCGCGCGACACCCACAACCAGTCCGACAGGATGATGTCGGCGCTGCCTGCGCGCATCGCGATCTTGCCCGCTTCCGTGCTCGCGAGCTCGTTGACCTCCAGCGACAAATCGGCCTGCTTGTCCAGACCGCTCGCGCGGATCGCGGCCAGCTCCCAGGAGAATGTTCCGGTTTTCTGCACCGCAAGGCGGATGGTCTCCGCGGCGCGGCCGGGTGCGGCTAGCGTCAACGCCAGCGTCACCGCGAGCGCCAATGTTCGACCAAGTACCTTTATCGCACCAAGTGCTCTCATCACCTTATGAGCCGTTTCCTCTGACGGAGTGCTTTTCAGGACAATACGCATAGCATAGCTTTGGTCGCAACCACCGGGAGGATACGCATGAAACTGGCGGGACAGCTACGACCGATTGTCGCCGCAATGGCGGTATTGGCGGCGACCGCATGTGGGGCGCAGGCCGAGGACGCCAATGATTATCCGACGTCGGCACGCGCCGAGTACGTCTACGGCTGCATGAAGGCCAATGGCGAGACGCGGTCTACGATCGAGCAATGTTCCTGCTCGATCGACGTGGTCGCCTCGATCGTGCCCTATGCGCGCTACGTCACCGCGGAGACCGCGCTCAGCATGTCCCAGGTGCGCGGTAATCTCGGCGTCCAGTTCCGCACCTCGGAGCAGGCGAATTCGGCCGTGAATGATTTGAGGCGCGCGCAGGCGGAAGCCGAGGTGAGGTGTTTCTAGCTGCCTCACGCTTTGTACTCAACGTATCCGTCATGCCCGGGCTTGTCCCGGGCATCCACGTTCTTATGGTCGGCGCGAAGTTCGTGGATGGCCGGGACGAGCCCGGCCATGACGTCCGAGGGACTTAAGTCCCCGGCTTCTCCACGTCCCATTCATTGCGGAACACGTGCCCATCGGTGTCCTTTGCCTCCGCGCGGAAGCGCTTGGCGCCGTTGGAGACGTAGGTGAAGCGCAGATTGGGATCTTCCGAGATCGAGATACCGCCTTCCATCGACAGCACGGGGCTGTCGTCCTGCGTCAGCTTGAGCTGGTTGATGAAGAAGGCCGGGATATAGAGCTGCGTGACCTGGTCCATCTGCAGGCCGGAATTGTTGGGATGGCCGATCATGATCTGCGCCTCGCGCACGCGGCTCGCCGGCGCCTCCTCGCGTGCGAATTGCCGGTAGCGCATCTGGCCGAGCCGGTTCCTGGCTTCCTCGATGTTCTTGCCCGCCGGTGCCGAGCAGCCGCCGGAGGCCTTCACATAGACCTTCGAGACATAGAGCTGGCCGTCGCTGAGCTCGGCCACCGCATGCACGTCGGTGTAGTTGTTGACGCGCACGCGCGTCGAGATCTCCGTGACATTGGCATCCGGCCCGAGCTCGAACTTCGCGGCCATCGGCGCCGGGTTGCGGTCGATCACCAGCGTGATCGAACGGATGCGGCGCGCATCGCCGGGCGACAGCTTGCTGCGCAACGTCACCGGCACGATGGCCGCGTCCTCGGCGCGATAGGGCATCTCGATGCCGATCACGGCGCTGCCGTCGTTCATCGGACGGCTATTGAAGATGTCCTGCACCAGGCCCGGCCAGGGATCATAGGCCTCTTCCGCCTGCGCCGGCACGGCGAAGGCGATGCCGAGCAGTATGGCGGTCAAGGTCAGGCGGCGAGTGCATGCCATCATGGTCACGGTCCTGCGGGCGTTTCGCCATCCTAGCGCGCCCGCTACTCCCATTCAATTTCCGAAAATGCTGCGGTTGCGTTGCGGGCATTGTAGTCCTCGAACAACTCCCAGCGCGGCCGTTCCGACGCGGCAGCCTTGTCGGCGGCGGTTCGGATCGGTTCGCCCTTCTTGTTCAGAGCGCGGACGTCGGACAGCAGCGTCGACAGATAGCGTCGCTCATCGGTCAGTGCGGCAGGCCAGTCGCTCACGGGGCCGTGACCGGGAACGACGCGCAGCGCCGGAATAGCCTCCAATCCCTTCAGCGTGTCGAGCCAGCCGCGGATGCTGCCGTCCATGACCGGAATGTGGCGGAGAAAGACAAGGTCGCCCGCGAACAGGGTTTTGCTCGTCTCGTCGAACACGGTCAAATCAGCGTCGCTGTGCCCGGCCGGCCAGGCGCGCAAGATCAGTCGGCGCGACCCGAGATCGAGGGTCGTCATGTCCGAAACGAGCAGGGTAGGGGCAATGATCTTCACGGGATCGATCAGCTCACTGCCCATGATGCGGCGGAAATTGTCGAGATAGAAAGGCCCGCGCGCCGCGAGCGCCTGCGGAAGCTTGCTATGGCCGACGAAGGTGGTGTTTCCGGCGGCGAAGGCCGCATTGCCGAAAATATGATCGGGATGACCGTGGGTGTTGATGACGTAGCGGATCGGCTTGGGCGTCGTCGCCCGCACGGCGGCCAGCAGTGCCTCGCCTTCGCGTAGGCTCCCGCCGGTATCGATCACAGCCACCGCATCATCGCCCACGATGAAGCCGACATTGGCGATGTCGCCCTCGTTCGCGCGGGTCATCAGGGCGATGGTCCCGGAGTGTACGAAGATTCCCGGCGCGACTTCGCTCACAGGCAATTCGGATGCCCCGGCGCGTGCTAGCGTGGCGATCCCCAGCAGGGACAAGGCTGCGATCATTGAAGCGATGAAAGACACTTTTCCGCCTCAGTTCAGAGGGTTTGCGCGCATTGCGCTGCAACAAAGCAAAGCCAACACCAAGCTGGCAAAACTTGGCGCGTCATGCGTTGCATGGATAACATTCAAACAAAACGAGGAGGAAGCGCGATGACGGAGGCCGGACGACATCGTCGCTGGTTGTTTTCACTGTGGATCCTGATGGCATCCTGCGCGTTTGGCGATGCTGCGATCGCGCAGACCAACGACACCGGCGACCTCTCCTTCGAATTGGTGGACCCGAAGGTGCTGCGCGTCTGCGCCGATCCGCGCAATCTGCCATTCTCCAACGAGAAGGGCGAGGGGTTCGAGAACAAGCTCGCCGAGTTCTTGGCGGACAAGCTCCAGAAGAAGCTCGACTACGTCTTCTTCCCGCAGGCCACCGGCTTCGTGCGCATGACGCTGGGTGCGCATCGCTGCGACGTCATCATGGGCTTCCCGCAGGGCGACGACCTCGTGCAGGGCACCAATCCCTATTACCGCACGACTTATGCGCTGGTCGCCAAGGCCGGCAGCGGACTCGAGGACGTCGATACGCTGGAGGACGCCCGCCTGAAAGGCAAGCATGTCGGCATCGTCGCCGGCACGCCGCCGGCGACCAACATGGCGATCGCCGGTCTGATGGGCGATGCAAAGCCTTATCCGCTCATGATCGACACCCGCTTCGACAATTCGGCTCAGGCGATGATCGACGATCTCGCCGCCGGCAAGATCGACGCCGGCGTGCTGTGGGGCCCGATGGCCGGCTACTATGCGAAGAAGATAGGCTCTTCGCTCCACGTTACGCCACTGGTGAAGGAAACCACCGGGCCGAAGCTGGTCTATCGCATCGGCATGGGCGTGCGTCCGGCCGACCAGAACTGGAAGCGGCAGCTGAACAAGCTGATCCAGGAGAACCAGGGCGAGATCAACAAGATCCTACTCGACTTCGGCGTCCCGCTGCTCGACGAGAGCGACCGGCCGCTCGGCGCGGAGACGGTCAAGAAGACGCCATGAAACGGCATCTTGCCGTTGCGCTGCTCGCCGCTGTTCTGGCAGGGCCGGCATTGGCGCAGCAGCAGGAGCCGTTCGAGCCCGAGGGATATCGCACCGACAATTACCGCGCGCCGGTGCCAGCGACGCTTGTGGGCGCGCGTGTGCTGACGACGGCGGAAGCGGAGGCGATCTGGCGCGCGAGGAGCGGTGCGTTCATCGACGTGATGCCGCGGCCGCCGAAGCCGAAGAACCTTCCCGCAGGCACCGTCTGGCGCGATGCGCCGCGCAAGAACATTCCGGGCAGCCTGTGGCTGCCGGACACGGGCTACGGCGCGTTGCCGCCCGCCATGGACGCCTATCTGCAGCGCGGCCTCGCGCTTGCCTCGCGCGGCGACAAGGCCGCGCTGCTCGTGATCTATTGCCTTGCCGATTGCTGGATGTCCTGGAACGCCGCCAAGCGCGCGCTGGCGTACGGCTACTCCAACATCGCCTGGTACCCTGACGGCACCGACGGCTGGGAGGACGCAAAACTCCCGACCGAGGAAGCGCAGCCCGAGCCGCGGCCGGAGCAGTAACGATTGGGCGCAGGTACGCTCCCTCGCCACGCTCGCGGGGAGAAGGTTGGGGGGCTCCGCTATCACGCGGTTAGCAATAGATACACAGCTCCCTCCTCGTCATTGCGAGCCAACGGGTCCGCGCGAAGCGCGGCCCGATGACAGGCTCCGCGAAGCAATCCAGAATCTTTCCGCGGAACTCTGGATTGCTTCGCTTCGCTCGCAATGACGGTCTCGCAATGACGGTCTGGACCAGTGCTACGGCTTCTGCTTCTCCAACTTCGTCAGCGTGCCGGTGCCGTTCGTCTCGGTCGCTGTATAACTCACCCTGTCGCCGGCATGGACGGCGTCCAGCATTGCAGCGTCCTTCGCCTTGTACTCCTGGAGCGCACCGGCGCTGCCTGAGCTGGCGCCGACCGTGCCTTTCTGCGTCTGCTGGATCGAGATCGTGCCATTGAGCCGATCGATCCGCGTGATCATTCCGGTCATGTCGTCGGCAAAGGCGCTGGATGCGAGCATGGTGATGACCGCAGCGCCGGCGAAGATGAATTTCATTGTTCCCATCGAGGCCTCCGGATGTCCTGGATTGGATGTCTTGGATTGACTTCGACAAGACATCCTAGAGCGATTTGGTTCCGCCAGTTAGCGCGGCGAAAGGTTAACGATCGCGCTGATATCACGGGAACTTTGGTGAGCCGTCAGCGCGGTTGACGCTATTCCATTTCCTGCTGGATCACGCGCCCGAGCGCGAACATGCGCTGGTCGATCGTGGTCGGAACCTCGCAGACGAATCGCACCACTTTGTGACGATCCTCGAAAATGCGGGTCTTCCAGATCAGTTCGTTGCTGAGCGCCTCGACCTTGGCATCGTCGCGCGGCGTTGCGCCCTGGAGCGACTGGAGCGCCAGCGTCTCCTCGCGGATCTTGTCGGCGGCCTCGCGCTGCTTGCGGCTGACGCGTTCGAGCCCATTCATCACCTGGGAGCGTTGGGCGTTGAGCGTGTCGAACAGGCCGGCGAACAGCAGTTTGGCATTCGCCGTCTTGTCGGACGCGGCGGAGGCGGCCAGAAACTCCTTCACCGACTTCTCGGCCTCGTCGAGCGGCGTCTTGCGCGCCGACAGCTTTGCGACCAGCGCGCTGATCTTGGCATCGTCCTTCCATTTGTTCTGGACGTCGTCGAGCGGCGGGCCGGCCCAGACGGCCGCCAGCGAAATCTCCGGCACCTTGGCCTGGGTGCAGGGCCAGTCCGGGTAGCGCGGATCGACCGCGCGCGCGGCCGTGCTCGACAGCGCAATTGCCATGGCAGCCAGGACCAGAACCTTCATCCTTCGCCTCCCGCAGGCCCGCGTCGCGCCAGCCCGCGCGACGGATCATAGGCGAAAATCGCACCGATCATGAAGACGATTGTGCAGATCGCGACCACCGCCAGCGAGACCCAGTTGATCTGTCCATACAGCGCAAATCGTATCAGCTCGACCGCATGAGTGAACGGATTGGCCTCGCAGAGATAATACAGGTAAGGGCTGCCCTCCTGCACCCGCCAGAGCGGATAAAGCGCGGAGGAGGCGAAGAACATCGGGAAAATAACAAAATTCATCACGCCGGCGAAATTTTCCAGCTGCTTGATGCCAGAGGAAATCAGCATGCCGAGCGAGCCCAGCATCAGCCCGGACAGGATCAGCGCCGGCAGCACGGTGAGATAGCCCGATGGGGGCGGGGTGATGTCCCAGAACCAGGCGATCAAGAGGAATGCATAGACCTGGAGCAGCGACACCGCTGTGCCCGCGAGCAGCTTGCAGAACAGCAGGAACCCGCGTGGCAGCGGGCTGACCAGCAGCGTGCGCATATTGCCCATCTCGCGGTCATAGACCATCGAGAGCGAGGACTGCATGCCGTTGAAGAGCTGGATCATCGCCATCAGTCCGGGCGCGATATAGACCTCATAGAGGATGTAGGTCTCGTAGGGCGGGATGATGGAGATGCCGAGCACCTGGCGGAAGCCGGCGGCGAAGATGAACAGCCACACCAAAGGCCGCACCAGAGCCGAGACGAAGCGCTCGCGCTGATGCAGGAAGCGCAGCCCCTCGCGCCAGACGATGCCGGTGAGGCAGGTCATGTACTCGGCGAACGAGAAGCCGCGCGGCGCTTCGCGCGTGGTGATGCTGCTCATGCGCCGCCTCCCGGCATGGTTTGCACGCCGGTCAGGCGCATGAAGGCGGTGTTGACGTCCTGCGCGCCAGCTTCTGTGACGACGCGGCTCATCGGGCCCTGCGCCAGCACCTTGCCCTGGTGCAGCACCACAAGATCGTCATCGGGCATGATCTCGTCGAACAAGTGCGTGGCCCAGAGCACGCCAATGCCTTGCTCGGTCACGAGCTGGCGGACATGGCCGATGATGTCGGCGCGCGCCTTGACATCGAGGCGACGGTCGGCTCGTCCAACAACAGCAGCCGCGGCCGGTGCAATAGCGCCCGTGCGATCTCGAGCCGCCGCATCTGCCCGCCCGAGAGATCGCGCACCTTGCTGCCGGCGCGCTCTTCGAGCCCGATACGCCCGAGCAGCTCGGCGCTACGTGCAGCCGCCTCGCGCCGGCTGATGCCGTGCAGCGCGGCGTGATAGAGCAGGTTCTGCGTCAGCGAGAGGTCGAGATCGAGCGTGCGCGGCTGGAACACGACACCGAGCAGCCGCAGCGCCTCGCCGGGGCTCTTGCTGATGTCGTGACCGAAGATGCCGATGCGCCCGGCCCGGATGCCGAACAGGCGCGTGATGAGCGAGAACAGCGTGCTCTTGCCGGCGCCGTTGAGGCCGAGCAGCGCCGTGAAGCTCGCCGGCTGCACGTTGAAGGAGACGTCGGTCAGCGCCCGCCGCGGCCCGTAAGAATGGCTGACGCCATCAATCGACAGCGCCGGCACCGCGGCCGCTTCCGGCCTCGGTGTCTCGCGCGGCTCAGCGGTGGGGGCAGGGCTGGTCATGGCGCGATCGCGACGCCCCAGGGCAGTTCGCCCACCTGAATGGTCTTGATCACTTTTTGCGCGGCGACGTCGATGACGGACACATCGTTCGACACGCCGTTGGTGGTGAGCAGGTATTTTTCATCCGGCGTGAACGCCATGTGCCAGACCCGCTGCCCGACCAGCAGATATTTCGTCACCTTGCGCGTGGCGACGTCGACCACGGCGATGCGGTTGGCCGGACCGAGCGCGATGAAGGCGGTCTTGTCGTCCTTAGTCATGCCGATGCCGACCGGCTGGATCGCCTCTTTCCGCAGGCCCGGGATCTCGAAAGTGACCTTGCCAATCACCTCGTGCTTCCCGGGATCGATGATCGAGACGGTGCCGCCAATCTCCGAAGACACCCACAGTTCCGAACTGTCATGCTTGAACTCGGCAAAGCGCGGCCGCGCATCGACCAGCACGTTGGCAACGATCTGGCGCGAGGATGTGTCGATGAAATGCGCCATGTTGGTCGTCTCGGACGTGTTGATCAGCGTCTTGCCGTCGGGGCTGATGGTCATGCCCTCGGGCTCGACGCCGACCTGGATGTCGCTAAGCCGGGCGCGCTTCTCGAGGTCGATCACGGTCACCGTGTTGTCGTTCTCGTTGGCGACGTAGAGGACCTTTCCGGCGGCATCCTGGGCAAACAATTCCGGGTCGGGGCCGGAGGGCAGGCTGTCCACCACGCTTTGCGTCTTGGCGTCGATCACTTGGATGGTGTCGTCGTCGCCGACCGCGACCATCACGAACTTGCCGTCGCGGGTGAAATCGATGCCGCGCGGACGCTGGCCGACCTTGATGGTCTTGGTCACGGTCCAGCTGTCGGTATCGATCACCGACACCGTGTTGCTCTTCTCGTTCGAGACATAGGCGATGAACGCATGCGCGGGCGCTGTGACAAGCGCTAGAGCCACAAGCAACGCAGCCCCCAGCATGCGTGACATCTGTCCGCGGGCTGGCTTCACCTCCCCCGCTTGCGGGGGAGGTCGTATCGCATCGTGAGATGCGATACGGGAGAGGGCTCGCTCCGCTTGGGGAGTCTTCTTCGTGGCGACACCCTCTCCCCAACCCTCCCCCGCAAGCGGGGGAGGGGGCGCAGCGTCGTCGCGGTGGCAGCTCCAACTCATCTCACAGTGCTCATTTCAGCTTGCATTTGCTCTCCGGACGGTCGTAGCCGAGCGTGTCGAGCTCGGAGACTTGGTGCAGGAAACCCTCTTGCGGCGACACCGACACCACCATGCGGCCGTCGACCAGCAGGATCGGCTGGCGAAGCTGGAGATTCCAGTCGCGCAAGGTGAGCCGCGTGCCCTTGAAGGCGGCGACCGAGAAATCCGGGCCCTTGATGAAGTCGGCGACCTTCTTGACGTCGCCGGAATTGGTGCGCGAGGTGGCTTCGCCGATCATGCGCACCGCGGTCCAGGCCTGCATGTCGAGCGCGGTCATGCGCCGCGAATTCAGCTTGACGAAGCGGTTCTGCATCTGGATCGCGCCCCACTGGTCCTGCGCGGCGTCCCAGCTGCGCGGCACAAGTCCGGCCGAGCCCGCGACGGGGCGCGGATCCCAGGTGCGATAGGGCAGATAGGCGCCGAATACCTCGCTCTCGTCGGCGACGACGAGCACGTCATACGCCGGGGCCTGCTGCGTGAACACCGGCATCTGGCGCTGGATCAGCGTCACGCCGGAGTCAGTCCGGCGCGCGCCGCCTTTGTCCTCGAAGGTGCGCTCTTGCACGATCTTGGCGCCGAACCGCGTTGCGGTGCGCCGGAGCGCATCGGCGAACAGCTTGTCCTCGTCATGCGAGCCGACCACGAGCAGCCAGCGTTTCCACTGCTTCCACACCAGATATTGCCCGAGCGCATCCGCCAGCATCGCGCGCGTCGGGGCGGTGTGGATGACATTGGCGCGGCAATCGGTCTCGCGCAGCCGCTCGTCGATTGCGCCGACGTTGAACAGCAGCGTGCCGCGATCGCGCAGGGCATCCGAGACTTTCAGCAGCGCATCGGCCGGCAGGTCGGCGATGACGAAGCCGTTCTTCTCGGCGAGCGTGGTCGCGGCCTGGACCGGATCCTCACCTTCCTTGATGCGGCGCTCCTCCAGCGTAAAGCGCTGGCCCAGGAATTTTCCGGTGGTGTTGTTGTCCTCGATGGCGAGACGAGCGCCGGCGATGCCGTCATTCTCCGCGGGTTGCTCGACCAGCGACAGCGTCGATCTGGTGCCGGCGACGCCGAGATAGCCGACGCCGATCGCGACAGGGTCCGCCGCGAGCGCGCTCGTTGCGGCAACACCCAAGCCGATCAGGCCGACCAACCATCGGATCATGTTTCCTCCGGACGATCTCTCCGGCTTGACCGCCGTTGGAGAATTGTCTCTGCTAAAGCATGACCAATTTGTCAGGGCATGCAACCCCGCATTTCGTCCTCGCGCGCATGGGGACTGGAATCACGATCGTGCGAGCGCTGATATGTCTGGCCGCTTTGCTATTGACCGGATCGGTCGCGCTCGCCGACCCGCCGAAACTGGCGGTGTTCGATTTCGAGCTGATCGACACCAGCCTGCCTGGCGAATTCTACGGCTCGAGGCCCGAGCTGGCGCGACTGGAGCGCATCAGCGAGCAGCTGCGCAAGGAGCTGGCTGATTCAGGCAGGTTCCAGGTGCTCGACATCGCCCCAATCAGGGATGCCGCCCGTCACGCGAACTTACAGGCTTGCGGCGGCTGCGACCTCAAGCTCGCCGGGCAGCTCGGCGCCGATTTGGAGATCACCGGCCTTGTGCAGAAAGTCTCGAACCTGATCATCAACCTGAACATCTATCTGCGCGACGTGAAGACCGGCACCATGATCACGGTCGCCAGCGCCGACATGCGCGGCAACAGCGATGAATCCTGGACGCGCACGATGAGCTATCTGATCCGCAACCGCTTGCTGGCCCCGAATTACGGCAAGCCGGAGTAGGGCGCTTACCCTCCCCCTCCAGGGAGGGTAAGAGAGCTCACCCCTTCAATCTCTCCGCATGCCAGTGCAGGTGATCGCTCATGAAGGTCGAGATGAAATAATAGCTGTGGTCGTAGCCCGCCTGACGCCGCAGCGTCAGCGGGATGCTCGCCTTTGTGCAGGCGGCTTCAAGCAGCTCCGGCTTGAGCTGCTCTTTCAGGAAATTGTCGGCCTCACCGACGTCGACCAGGAAGCCGGAGAATTTCGCGCCGTCCTCGATCAGCGCCACCGTGTCGTGGCTGCGCCAGCTATCCTTGTTTGACCCGAGATAACCGGTCAGCGCCTTGATGCCCCAGGGCACGAGCGAGGGCGCGACGATCGGGGCGAAGGCGCTTGCCGCGCGGTAGCGGTGCGGATTGCGCAGCGCCACCGTCAGCGCGCCGTGGCCGCCCATCGAATGGCCCATCACCGATTGCCGCTTGGCATCGACCGGAAAGTTCTCCGCCACCAGCTTCGGCAGCTCGTCGGTGACGTAGCTCCACATGCGATAGTTGCGTGCAAACGGCTCCTGCGTCGCGTCGACGTAGAAGCCGGCGCCCAGGCCGAAATCATAGGCGTTGTTGGCATCACCAGGCACGTCGGGCCCGCGCGGCGAGGTGTCGGGCGCGACGAAGATCAGGCCGAGCTCGGCGCAGGCTTTGCGGAATTCGCCCTTCTCGGTGACATTGGCATGCGTGCAGGTGAGCCCGGAGAGGTACCAGACCACGGGCAGCTTGGCGCCGTCGGCATGCGGGGGGACATAGACCGAGAACACCATGTCGGTTCCGGTCGCCTGGCTCGCATGGCGGTAGACGCCCTGCACGCCGCCATAGGATTTGTTCGTCGAGACAGTCTGAATCGTCATGCCCAAAAGCTCCGTGGCATCTCACCACATCAAGATTGCAACGCTTGTGTGACCGAAATTTGTGGCGATGTCAGGCAACGCCGCTGTCGATCGCCAGCCGCACCAGCTCGACCGAGGTCTTCACCCCGAGCTTCTGTCGCATGATCGACGACGTGTTGGCCACCGTCTTGTAGGACGATTGCACCAGCCAGGCGATCTCGGACAGGCTTTTTCCGGCGCTGAGCAGCCGCAGGATTTCCATCTCGCGCGCGTTCAGCTTCGAAAGCGGGCTTTGCGCCAGCGTCGGTCCCGCAAAGGCAATGCTGCGCGCGATCGCGCTCGGCAGATAGGTGCCGCCGCCGCCGACGGCGCGGATCGCCTCGACGAGGTCGTCGGGGTCGCCGGTCTTGGAGACGTAGCCCTTGGCGCCGCATTCGATCGCGCGCGCGGCAAAGGCAGGGTCGTCGTTCATGCTGAACATGATGATGCGGGCCTCCGGCGCGCGCTCGAGGATGCGGCGCGCGAGCTCGAAGCCGGAGACGGTCGGCAGGTTGATGTCGATGATGCAGAGGTCGGGGCGCTCGACGATGAAGACGCACTCGCCGTCTTCGGCATCGGCGGCCTCCAAAATCTCGATCTCGCCCTCGTCGGCCAGCACGGCACGGCAGCCGGAGGCGACGATGGGATGATCGTCGACGATCAGAATGCGCATAGGCGTTCCCCGCGACAGCCTCGGCCTGTTTTGCGCCGCATGAAGCCGACCAGGCAAGACGCGCGCGTCTCATGTCGCCTCATGCAACCCGGCCGGGATTGCTGTACGCTTCCGATTAGATATCCGCCGCTTCGCCTCTGTCAACGTCATCGGACAGGCGCGGGCAAAACCTTCGCGGGGCACGAGCGATACCAATGTGGCAAAATCTATCCTTGCGCGGGCGCATCAACCTGTTGCTGGCGCTGCTGCTGGCACTCGGGCTCGCGGTCAATATCGGCCGCCAGGTTGCGGAGGCGGGGCCGCGCGTGCAGGCCGAGGACCAGAGCGTGATCCGGCTCGCGCGCGAGTTCATCGAAATGATCGTGGCGGACCTGAACGAGGCGCCCGATCCGGACGCCCGGCTGAACCAGATCGCGCGCGATCTCAGCCGTCTGCGCCATGTCAGCATCGCGCTACGGGATGCCGGGGGAAATCCGCTGACACCGCCCCGGGCCGACGCTGATGCCGACACGCGCGGGCCGCCGGCCTGGTTCGTCAGCCTGGTTCATCCCGAGCAGACCGCGGTCAGCGTGCCCGTCTCGATCCATGGCAGGCCCGGCTCGCTCGTGATCACCTCACATCCGAACGACGAGATTGCCGAAATCTGGGACAGCATCGTGACCCAGCTCGAGGTCGGCTCGGTCATCGCGGTCGTGCTGTTCCTGGTGATGATGAATGTCGTCGGCCGGGCGCTGGTGCCGCTCCAGTCGTTGGCCGAGACGATGGCCGAGATCGAGGGCGGGCATTATGACGCGCGGGTCACGCCGGGTGGTGCGCCCGAGCTCGCCGCGATCTGCGGCAAGCTCAATCATCTCGCGGCAGCGCTCGGAGAGGCGGTGGAGGACAAGCGGCGGCTTGCCGAGCGTGCAGTGTCGCTCCAGGACGTCGAGCGCAAGGAGATCGCGCGCGAGCTGCATGACGAGTTCGGGCCGTATCTGTTCTCGCTGCGCGCCCATGCCAGCGCGCTGGCGAAGCTGGCGGACGGACGCGCGCCGAGTGCGGAGGCCGTCCGAAAGCACGGCAGCGCCTTGCTGGAGCAGATCAATGCGCTCCAGCAGTTCACCCGCCGCGTGCTGGAGCGACTGCGGCCCGTCGGCCTTGCCGAGCTTGGCCTGCGCCAGGCGCTCGAATCGCTGTCGCGGCTATGGCGGGAGTCGCATCCCGAGGTCACGATCGAGACCTCGATCTCGCCCGCGCTGGGCACGACCGGCGAGACCGCCGACCTTACCATCTACCGCATTGTGCAGGAGGCGCTCACCAACGTGTTCCGCCATGCCGGCGCGACCTCGGTCAACGTCGTCATTGAACCGGCGGAGCACGCGACGCGCGATGGCCGCGTCTGCGCCCGGGTGCGGGTCAGCGACAATGGCCGCGGCATGGAGCCGGGGCAGAAGCTCGGTTTCGGCCTCGTCGGCATGCGCGAGCGGATCCTGGCGCTGGGCGGCACGCTCAATGTCGTCTCTGGCGAGAGCGGTTTGACCGTCGAGGCGCTGGTTCCGACGGCGGCGGCCTGATCGGGCCCGAAACAATCGGGAAAAACTCCCGATTTGGTCGGGAAAACGGGTGCGGATATCTCCCGATCTTTTGTGGCTGGCGCACCCATCGCGGCCGAATAAACTCGTCTCGACCAAACGGCGAAAATCAAAACAGCCGGTGGTCACGGATGGGAAGGCGGGGATGGGCAAGGGTCTTTGGTTCAAGCGTCGTTTGTTGATGGCCTCGCTGTCGACGGGGCTGATGTCGGGATTGGTCTTTGCAGGCCCTGCCGGGGCGGCGCAGGACGAGGAGACCAACGTTCAGAACCTGCCGCCGGTCGAGGTGACCGCACCACCGCCATCGACGGCGAGGCGCACTGCGCCGTCGCGACCGGTCGCGCGGGTGGGGGCGCCGTCGTCCGCGAGCCCCAGGACACGCATTTACGTCTATCCGACCGCGCCGGGCACCGGCCGGGGTCTCGATGTCGACAAGGTCCCGTCGGCGGTCAATGCCGTCGATGCCAGCCAGATCAAGCGCACCGGCTCGCTGAACGTCACCGATGCGCTGCGCGACAACATCGCCGGCGTCAACATCAGCGAAGTCACAGGCAATCCGTTTCAGCCCGACGTCGAGTTCCGCGGCTTTGTCGCTTCCCCCGTCACCGGCACGCCGCAAGGCCTTGCCGTGTACCAGAACGGTGTCCGCATCAACGAAGCCTTCTCCGACGCCGTCAATTGGGACCTGATCCCCACCGCCGCGATCAGGTCGGTGACGCTGGTGACCAACAACCCCGCTTTCGGCCTCAACGCGCTGGGCGGCGCCATCAATCTGCAGATGAAGGACGGCTTCACCTATCAGGGTGCGGAGCTCGATGTCATGGGCGGCTCGTTCGGCCGCATCCAAGGCGCGGCGCAATGGGGCAAGCAGGTCGACAAGAATTTTGGCGTCTATGCCGCGCTCGAAGGCTTGCACGACAACGGTTTCCGCAATTTCTCCCGATCGGACGTGCGGCGCTTCTACGGCGATGTCGGCTACAAGGCGGGCGACAGTGAATTCCACGCCAACATGGGCGTCGCCAAGAACGATTTCGGCGCCAGCGCCACCGTTCCGGCCGAACTGCTCGACAAATATTGGGGCGCGACCTACACCACACCGCAGACCACGAGCAATCGCGTCGGCTATCTCAACCTCACCGGCAAGGTCGATGCGACGCCGACCTGGACGCTCGAAGGCACCGCCCATGTGCGCCGCTACGAGCAGAAGCTCGTCGATGGCAATCCGACCGATGTGCAGGAATGTGCCATTGCAGGGCTGCTGTGCTTCGGCGACGATACGACGCCGGCGAACGGCACGAACGGTCTTCAGCTCGCCAATCCCTTTGCTTCGGGGACTATCCTCGGCGAGATCGACCGGAGCACGATAAGGTCGACCACCCTCGGCGTGTCGGGGCAGGCCACCAACACCGATCAACTGTTCGGCCACGACAACCGCTTCGTGATGGGCGCAACCTACGACGCCAGTGTCACGCGCTATACTGCGACCGCCGAGATCGGCTCGATCGGAGAAAACTACGTCGTCAGCGGCAGCGGCGTCTTCTTGGGAGCGACCGGCACGCCAGACCCGGTTGCCGGTCCTGTCTCGCTGCGGACCGTCAACCAGTATAACGGCATCTACGCGATGGATACGTTCAACGTCACGGACGCCTTCGCCGTCACCGGCGGCGGCCGCTTCAACGTGGCGCGCATCACGCTGGAAGATCAGCTCGGGACCAACCTCAACGGCGATCACACCTTCACCCGGTTCAATCCGGTGATCGGCGGCACCTACAAGATCACGCCCGAGCTGACCGCCTATGCCGGCTATTCCGAGGCCAATCGCGTGCCGACGCCGCTCGAGCTCGGTTGTGCCGATCCAGCCCGTCCCTGCCTGCTTGCGGCGTTTCTCGTCTCCGACCCGCCGCTGAAGCAGGTCGTGTCGAAGACCGTGGAAGCGGGCCTGCGCGGTACCAAGGAGCTGAACATCGGCACGCTCGGCTGGAAGATCGGCGGCTTCCGCGCCACCAACTATGACGACATTGTCGCGGTACCCGCCGTCGGGCGTACCGGCTTCGGCTATTTTTCCAATGTCGGCCGGACGCGCCGGCAGGGGTTCGAAGCCGAAGTCAACATCAAGTCTCCCACGCTCCAGTTTCAGGCGAGCTACGCCTTCCTCGACGCGCGCTTCCTTGACCCGCTGGAACTCGGCTCGGAGAGCCCGTTCAGGGATCCTGTCACCGAGACCATCCAGGTCTCGCCCGGCAACCAAATCCCCGCGATCCCGCGCCACCGCGTCAAGGTCGGCGTCGACTACGCCGTGACCGACGTCTGGAAGGTCGGCGGCAACGCGCTGTTCGTCTCCAGCCAGTATCTGGTCGGCGACGAGTCCAACCAATATGCGAAGCTGCCTTCTTATACGGTCTTCAATCTCCACACCTCCTACCAGGTGACGAAGAACGTCCAGCTCTACGGCCGCGTCGACAACATCTTCGACAAGCGTTACGCGACCTACGGCCAGTTCTTCGACCGCGAAGCCTTGCCCAACTTCACCAATGGCGGCGCAGAATTCACCGACCCGCGCTCGCTCAGCCCGGCACGGCCAAGGGCGTTCTATGCAGGCATGCGGGTGACGTTCTAGGCGTGCTCGGCGCACTGCCTTCCGCTACGGCCTGAGGCGGACTCGCACCGGCGCTGCGTCATGTCTGCTTTATCCAAAGCAGACGCGTGAGCTTCGGCAAACTAAATCGGACGCGTTCGGATATCAGTGCTAAACACGGGGATGATGAAATTCCTTATGGTCGCGCTGGTCACCACATTTCCGGTCCTCGCTCAAGTCAGCTCCACTCAAAAGCCGCCGCTTACCGATCGCGAACAGGTTAAGGTTGACCGCGCGAAAGCGGCCGAGGCCGAGAAGAGTGCGCCCACAACGCGGCCTTGGGATCGTGACGCCGACGGCAAGCGCCCCTGGGATCAAAAGCCCTTGAAGCCCTGACAGAACAATGTCGCGCCCGCGCCATGCGCTCGAACTCCGTTCGATGCTTCTGGAGATAGCTGAAGGCCTGCTTCTGCGTGTTGAATGTCGTCGCGAGCCGGCACGTCTGCCGATTTGCGCCGGACGCGAGCAAGAAAGTGATGATTCCGCAGTCTGGCTTGATTCTAGGCACGATCTGCACTTTTCGGCATGTGATCGGCCCCTTTAAGTTTCGTCGTTGGCCTTAAAGGCAATTTTCGCGCCGGCGTCTTGAACGCTTCTTGGGCGCCGGCAAAGCTATTCGAGGCGCTTCGCGCGCCTCTGTCGACATGCACGCAAGACGTTATCGATTGACAGCGCTGGACGAGAGTGGTCACGTGGATGCCACCAAGCTGCATCGCTGTGACAAGCAGATCGGCTCAGCCGCGACGAATGTCGCCGCCACTATCCTCAAAAGTCGCAATGAAGCTCCTGCGCAATTGGCTGCCAGCAGGACGTGTCGCATCCGCAGCCCTGAGCGAGGAAGATCAATTGCACGTACTTGTCAGAGACAACAACGTCGAGCAGGCACTTCGTGTTCTCAAGAAGAAGATGCAACGCGAGGGCGTCTTCCGGGAAATGAAGCAGCGGCGTTCCTACGAAAAGCCGTCCGAGAGAAAGACCCGCGAGAAATCTGAAGCCATTCGCCGGGCCCGCAAGCTCGCTCGGAAGCAGGCGATCCGAGAGGGCTTGCTGCCCGCGCCGCCGAAAAAGAAACCGTTTGAGCGCAAGCCACCCTTGCCCGAGATCAAGGCACGGGCGGAATAGAGAGCGCCGTCATTGCCGTCGGGCTATGGTCTGAAATCGATGCCTCGCAGCACAATGCCCGGCGGCGTGCCTTCGAACTCTGTCGCGCGATATTTGCTGGCCGCTCGAGCTTCGATGCGATCCCGCAGGCGCGTGAATTGGGCTTCCCGCTGCTCGGGTCGGACTTGCGGCCCGCGCTCGAGATAGTCCATCGCAGAGGTGGAGATCGCGCAAGGAATCTCCCTGGCACCGTCATGCATCGAGAACCGGACGATCATCCGGTCGTATTCGTGGCTGATAAAGCGGCCGCTGGTCAATGTCATGGCTTGCTCCGTTACCTGATTGCGACCCGGCACGATCGTGCCTCCAATCATCGCCCGCGACGGGCCGCCCGCTTCCCGGTCGCCCGAGCATGGCACGCGTCGCGAATGCAGGCGGCCGTCGTTCGCCTCAGCCCTCCCCCGAGAGCCGGGCGAAATCGTCGAACAGTGCTGCCACCAGCGCGCGATGGCGCGTATCCTCGGCAGGCAGACTCGCAGCATAGAGGTTGAGCAGATGGCGCGCCTTCACTGCCGCCTCCGGCCAGGACGCGGCAGGCACCGTCATCATGCGGTTTTCGAGATCGGCTTCGCGCTCGCGCAGCTCGCGGAGATTGGCCTCGACGTCAGCTAACGCGCGGCGCAGGTCGGTCGCCTTCTGCGCGGCCATGCCGCGATGCTTGTCGAGATCGACAGTGTGGTCAGTCATGGGCGGATGCTCGCATCCGCGGCTTGCGCGTTCGCAAGATCGATCGAGGCGATCGACAGCATCTCCGTGGTGCCGCAAGCGCCTTCGGCGGGCACGGTGATCATCGTGGCAATGCGGCGATAGGCCGAGAAGGTCAGGCCCTCGATCGTCTCCTCGTCGGTGACGACCTCATAGGCGCCGGCCGGCAAGACGCGCTCGATGCCGCGGATGCGGAACGGATGCTTGAAGTTGACGGTTTCTCGCCGCGAACGGATGGTCATGCACGCCTGCCTTTCGCAAGTGAAGCCCCAACCGATGCTGGCTGTCGCGACCATGCGCCCTTCGCGCGGCAATAGCCAGCGCTATCGTGACCCGCCGGCAAACGAAGATGTCACAGCCGTCGCCCGTGCGGCATTTAACGCTCGCTATTGGCTCGGCACGGGCGTAGGCTCGCCGCCATCACCGCACATCTCAACGGCTTCGACCGGTGACTGAGGGTCACGTGTGCTCCCGCCGAAGGCCTCGCAGGAGCATTCGATGTCTCGTGTTCGCATCTCGGAATGGATCGTGCCGCCGGTGATCGTTCCGTTGTTTTTGCTGCTTCTCGTGTGTGGAGCTGCCATCCTCAATGGCTAGGGCAACCCGCGTGCCGTATCTGGTCAGTGGGACCAAAGAATACGGAAGCTCCAATGTCGGCCGCGGCAGTGCAACGGTCGCGCTGCGGCTCGCGCGAAAACTGCTGCGCGAAGGCTACATGGACGTCAGGGTCTGCACTCCGCGTGGACGGGTGCTGCAGTCGAACGAACTCGACGAACTCAAACCACCAAAGGAGAGCGACATGGCGAAGGGCCAGCAACGCGGCAATCGCGAAGCCAAGAAGCCGAAGAAGGAAAAAGCCAAGGTGATCGCCGCGGCGCCGAGCCGCAAGGAAGTCGCTTGGCAGCCGGATTTCGGGGCGGTGAAAAAGAAGTAGCGAGGAACGAAGCCGAGCGTTCGAGGCGCGCCCGAATTGATCCTCCCAACCGGCAGCTTTGATGTCGCCTGTTCGTCCGTAGCGGACGGCGCGTCGGCGTTCCACGTCTGCTTTTCCAAGCGACATGGCTTGATTGAACGAGGCCGGCCCTCCGGCGATCGGGCGGATGGCACGAGATCGGCTGCACCCTGAATTCCTCGCCGCCGCATTGCTCGTTTAACCAAGCAGAAACCATCGCAAATGATCCGAAAATTTTAACGAAACTCCCTGGCCATCTCTGCGTCGGTTCGTCGGAGGGCCCGTCTGATGACAGAGCACCAGTTGAAAGAGCAGGAATTCCAGATCGCGCGTTACAGGCGCCTGGAGCGGGAAGTGACAGATCCGCTCGCCGCGTGTCTGCTTCACAGCATCATCGAGGAGCTTGAAGCCGAGCTGCGGAAGGACCGACCGGATTGGCACGGGCCGCGCGATTAACGCTTTCTTAGCGCTAATGATGCGGACTATCCGCTTGGGAATACCAGGGGGAGACGGCTCCCATGCTGAAGGACGGCACTTACGCGGCGTGGTACAACACGCCGCTCGACCAGGGTACCGGCATCGTCCATGTCGCAGACGGACAGATCTGGGGCCGCGACAGCCTGATGACGTATCATGGCTCCTGTCAGGTCGATGGAGATCGCTTCACCGCCACCGTATCGACGAAGCGTCATACCGACGGCCGCGCGACGGTGTTCGGCAACGACGATGAGCTGACGCTGACCATCGAAGGAAACTGCCCCGGCAAGATCGCGACCTACACTGCGACGGCCGTGCAAGTCCCGGGAATGGTCCTCCAGGGAACGCTCATCCTGACCGAAAAGCAGCCACCGGCACCTGAACGAACCGAGCAGATGCCGGCGTTCAATCCCGACAAGCTGCCGAAGTTGCCGAAGCGCTCGCGCTGAGCGAGGAGAGGCATCGCGCTGGCCTCCGCTACCCGGGCTGATAGCGGCAAACGGCAGCGGGACAGCCTTGAGGGCGTGAAGCCACTTTACAGATCTTCGAGGACGAGAGCGACAGACATGCGCAATACCGGTGCTCGGTCATTGCGCACTTCGACTGCTATCCGCTCGGCTGCGATCGGCCGCACGTCCGTTGACATTATGAAAATCAATCATCGCGGATTGACGAAGCTTAGACTTGCCGCGTCGTCTGTCGATGCTCGCTGTTGGTTGCGAGCGTCCCGCATCGGCAGAGGAGACGCTCGCCGGGGCTGGAGCCTGTACCAAGCCACCTGACCGGGCTCGAATTGGGCGCGGTCATGCCTCGACCAGAACGGCGGAGCATGGTCGCCGACCACCAGGATGTCGGCCGGCGCCACGGCTGGGTCGCGCGCAATCTTTGCGACGACGGCAAATACGTCATGCCAAAGTTCGGCCATCCTGCAAACCTTGGGTCGACCGAAGACGTCGCCGTCGGTCTCGCAATGAAAATCCGTCAGAGCTTGACCAGGCGCGACCGGAATATGAGTATTCAATGTGAGCCAATAGATGAAGCGTGGCTTGCCTTGCTTTCCCGCTTCGCGGGAGGCCGCAGAAATCACGGGCGCAAGATCTGCATCGCACGCGCCGGCGAAGGCGCTGCCGCATACGCGATGGGTCGTTTTGACCAGCTCGTCGCGGAAGAGTTCCTGGTCGAAGCCGATTGTCGGATACCACTGCTCACGTTCGAACATACCTCCAGCGAAGCCGTGCACGGCGATGTTGCTATACCCTTGCGCGGCCAGCAGATCCGGCAGGCAGGTGTTAGTGTCATTCTGAACGTACTCTGTGTAGAATGTGCGCGTATTGCATAGTTCCCGCATCTCGCCCGATGTCGTCGAACCGAAATAGACCGTTTTTCCGGAGGTGATGGTGTAGTCCCTGGTCAGATTTTGATCATACAGGGGTTCCGCTATGCGCGTTCGGGCGTTCTGGTCCTTCAGGTAGCCCAAGCTCTCGACGATCACCAGGACGACGTTATTTCCGTCGGCCCCGGCTGCCTGCCTAAAACCCGACACCTCAGCAGCGGATTGCATCGGCTCGTTGCGTCCCATCGTGGAGCCGAAATGGTAGTGTGGCGACGCGTTGCTGACATAGTCGAGCACGCTGAACGCCTGTGCCAAGAAGAAGAGAACCGGTATGTTCGCGTTCATAAGCATGGCGCGCGGCCTTAAGCATGCCAGGCTTATGCCCGTGGTTGTGACGAGTGTGACGATCAAAGCGAAATAAAGCGGTGAGGCGAAGAAATTGATGCGCCTCGCGTGGTCGACAGCTGCCATTAGGTCACTCAGCCCGATGCCGAACATGAGAGACAACGTTTGCACAACGTCGAAGGTGAGCACGGCAAGAAACAGCGCGACCGTGAGCATGAAGGGAATACGCCGCGCCAGGATGGCAATGCTGGCATAGAGAGCGATAGCGATGGTCCGCGGCGGCAAGCCGATATCGACCAATGAAGCCATCGTTGCCAGCGAGATTAGGTTTGGTATCAGCAGCCCGCCCGCGAGGAGCCGCACGTTGGGCGAATCGAGCGTGCCAAAGAACGTGGACCACTTTTCGCGACCTTGCGCGGCCTGTCGCGGATTGGCGGCAATTGACGATGGAGGCATTTTCGCAACCAAAAAGGGACTGTTTTTTCTGAGTGCAGCCTATAGGCGAGACCTGAAGCCTAGATTAATTGCGCTGCGGAAAAGGCGTTGAATGAGTTAACTATGTGGAGGCGGCCCCGGCTTGCCGACTTTCCAGGACGTCGAAGCCGGACATAATGCCTGAGCGTCCGCGCCGAAGCGTCGGGCGTCTGGCCCAAACCATCTCAGGAGGCAGCATCAATGTCGGACAAGGTCTCGCGTCGCCAATTCGCGAAAATCGCGGGGCTGTCCGCAGCCGGAATCGCAAATCCCGTTGGGGCGGTCGAGGTCAACCCGGCACCGCCGCCGCGCGCCGGCACCGGCTTTCCGGCGGGCTTTGTCTGGGGCACGGCGACCTCGTCCTATCAGGTCGAGGGCGCGGTCAACGAGGACGGGCGAGGGGCTTCGATCTGGGACAAGTTCGTGCGCGTCCCCGGCAAGATCGAGGACGGCACTACCGGCGACCGCGCCAATGAGCATTATCACCGCTACAAGGAAGATATCGCGCTCATCAAGGAGCTCGGCTGCAAGGCCTATCGCTTTTCGGTCGCCTGGCCGCGGGTGTTTCCGGATGGCGATGGCAAGCCGAACCCGAAAGGGCTCGACTTCTACAACCGGCTCGTCGACGAGCTCCTCAAGAACGGCATCGAGCCGTGGCTGACGCTCTATCATTGGGACCTGCCGCAATCGCTTCAGGATCGCTTCGGCGGCTGGCGCTCGACCGAGACCTGCAAGATCTTCGGCGACTATGCGGCCTATGTCGCCGAGCATCTGACCGACCGGGTCAAGAACGTGTTCACGCTGAACGAGAGCGGCCGCTTCGTTTATTTCGGTTACGGCATTGGCATCGACGCGCCGGGCCTGACGCTGCCGCAAGCCGAGATCAACCAGATCAGGCACAACAGCGCGCTCGCGCACGGGCTCGCGGTGCAGGCCGTGCGCGCCCATGGCCGCCACGGCACCAGGGTGGGACCGGCCGAGAATATCGATGCCTGCGCGCCCGCGATCGACACGCCGGAGAACGTCCGCGCCGCCGAGATCGCGCTGCGTGAGATGAATGGCGGCTATCTCAACGTCATCATGACGGGCCAGTATACCGAGGCGTTCCTGAAATTCGCGGGGGCCAACGCGCCGAAATACACCGATGCGGAGCTGAAGATCATATCCTCGCCGGTTGATTTCCTCGGCCTCAACATCTACGCGCCGCAGAACTACGTGGTGGCCTCCGACCAGGGTGCCGGCTTCATGCCGCTGCCGATCCCGAAATCGTTCCCGCACATGAATTCGGACTGGCTGCGCGTCGGACCCGAGACGATCTATTGGGTGCCGAAGCTGGCTGCCAAGATCTGGAAGACGGACGCGATCTATATCAGCGAGAACGGCACCTCCGGCGACGACGTCGTGAGGCCCGACGGCAAGATCTATGACACCGACCGCATCATGTATCTGCGCAACTATCTCGCCCAGCTCCAGCGCGCCACCAGTGAGGGCGTGCCGGTGCGCGGCTACTTCCTCTGGAGCCTGATGGACAATTTCGAATGGGTGTACGGGCTGAACAAGCGCTTCGGCCTCTACCACGTCAATTTCGACACCCAGGTCCGCACCCCAAAGCTCAGCGCCAGCTTCTATCGCAACGTGATCGCGACCAACGCGGCGGGGGTGTGATGTCTTCGCCTCTCCCCGCCTACGGGGAGAGGCCGGAATTTGCGACAGCAAATTCCGGGTGAGGGGACTCTCCGCGAGTCCATCTGTCACCGCCCTTGCTGAAGCTCCCCCTCACCCGGATTTTCCGCTGCGCGTAAAATCCGGCCTCTCCCCGCAAGCGGGGAGAGGCGAGGCGAGCCACCACGCATTGACTCTCCTCTCCCCCTTATTCAGAACCGTCCCCAACACCCAACAATAAGAGGACAACGCCAATGGTTGACGCGCTGATCATCGATGCCTGCCGCACCCCACGCGGCATCGGCAAGGCCGGCAAGGGAGCCCTCTCGGGCATTCATCCGCAGCAGCTCGGCGCAACCGTGCTGCGCGCGCTCGCCGACCGCACCGGCATCGACACCGCCGATGTCGATGACATCGTCTGGGGCTGCAGCGCGCAGGTCGCAACGCAAAGCGGCGATCTCGGCCGGATGTCGGCGCTCGATGCCGGCTACGACGTGCGCGCGAGTGCGGTGACGCTCGACCGTTTCTGCGGCTCCGGCATCACCAGCGTCAACATGGCCGCGAGCTCGATCATGGCGGGCGCCGAAGACCTCGTCATCGCCGGCGGCTGCGAGATGATGTCGATGGAGGGACGCCGCGGCGGCGGTCCGATGATGATGGACAACGGCAATCTGCGCCTGCGCGCGCGGCACCCGCAGTCGCATCAGGGCGTCTGTGCGGACGCGATCGCGACGCTGGAAGGCATCACGCGGCAGGACGTCGACGCGCTCGGGCTGGAGAGCCAGAAACGTGCGGCGCATGCCATGGCGAACGGCCACTTCAAGAAGAGTCTCGTGCCCGTCCACCGCGAGGACGGCAGCCTTGCGCTCGACCATGAAGAATATCCGCGCCCGCAGACCACGATGGAGGGTCTGAGCAGCCTGAAGCCGGCGTTTCCGGCGATCGCCGACTACGCGCTCGACGACAAGGGCACGACCTATCGCGGCCTGATCCTGCAGAAATACCCCGATCTGAAGATCGACTTCGTGCACCACGCCGGCAACTCGTCCGGCGTCGTCGACGGCGCCGCCGCGATCCTGCTGGCCTCGCCGGCCTACGCCAAGGCGCATGGCCTCAAGCCGCGCGCCCGCGTGGTGGCGATGGCGAACATGGGGGACTCGCCGACTCTGATGCTGAACGCGCCGGTACCGGCGACGCGCAAGGTGCTGGCGAAGGCCGGGCTGACCATCGACGACATCGACCTGTTCGAGATCAACGAGGCCTTTGCTGTGGTTGCGGAAAAATACATCCGTGATCTCAAGCTCGACCGCGCCAAGGTCAACGTCAATGGCGGCTCGATCGCGCTCGGCCATCCCATCGGCGCGACCGGCGCGATCCTGATCGGCACCGTGCTCGACGAGCTCGAACGGCGCGACCTCAAGCGCGGTCTCGTCACCATGTGCGCGGCCGGCGGCATGGCGCCGGCGGTCATCATCGAGCGCATCTAGCTTCACTCTCTCTCACCTCTCCCCGCTTGCGGGGAGAGGTCGGATTGCATCGTCAGATGCAATCCGGGTGAGGGGGACTCTCCGTGCGTCCGACTGTCACCTTGATCGCGGAAGCAGCCCCTCACCCCAACCCTCTCCCCGTAAGAACGGGGAGAGGGAGAGCAACTGCGATGGCGGCAACACAACGATCTAGCCCTTATTTTTCAGGGTGAATCGCGACCGGCCTCCGGCAAAGAGGCCGGTCGTCGCTTGTCGAAAGCATCGAATCAGCTTTAGCAAGGTGGCTTGCGGGCCTTTGAAACAAGGCAAAAACCGCTGCCTGAGGCTCCTTTCGCTCCGGAAGCAGCTAAAATGCAGGGTTTTTTGTCACAGAGGGCCAAAAAAGCCCGTAAAAGCGCGATAAAACTGTGCAGAAGGCTATAGGCCTTCGCCGCTTGGTCTAATATGCAACCGGCAACGAATCAGAGGAGACACGATGCCAACCCAAATGTCCAAATCGCAGCTGATCGAAAAGATTGCGACCGCCACCGAGCTTTCCAAGCGCGACGTCAAGAGCGTCATGGAGACGCTGACCGACGTCGGTCACAAGGAGCTCAAGAAGAACGGCCTGTTCCTGGTGCCGGGCTTCGCCAAGTTCGTGGTCATCAAGAAGCCCGCCACCAAGGCGCGCAAGGGCACCAACCCGTTCACGGGTGAAGAGATGATGTTCAAGGCCAAGCCGGCCCGGAAGATCGTCCGCGCCCGCCCGGTCAAGGCTGCCAAGGACGCCGTGGCCTGACAACGCAAAGGCCCCCTCGGGTAGGAGGGGGCCTTTTATTTGGGGCTGCCGCGAGGGTCTGAGACGGAGGGCTCAACCCTTGCGGCGCTTCACCCGGACCGGGACCGGCTGGAGCCGCGGTCCTGGCGCCGCCAGCGCATCGCGAACCCGGTCGATGGCGCGATCGAGCAGCTGGCGCAGCCGCTGCGTTTTCCGTGATCGCTTCGCTCTTTCCAGCAATCCGCTCATCGCCGTCACTCCGCTGCCTCGACCTTGGCATCAGCCGGCTCGAGCGCCGCGGCGATGGCTTCGTCCACGCGCTCCAGCCAGATGAATTCGAGGTTGTCCCGCGCGCTCTTCGGGATGTCGTCGTAATCCCGCTTGTTGCGCGCCGGCAGCATCACGCGCTTCAATCCGGCAGCGGCCGCAGCCACCACTTTCTCCTTGATACCGCCGACCGGCAGCACCAGGCCGCGCAGCGAGATCTCGCCGGTCATCGCGGTGTCGCTGCGCACCGTGCGATTGGTGAGTAGCGACGTCAGCGCCGTGAACATCGCAACGCCCGCGCTCGGCCCGTCCTTCGGGGTCGCACCCGCCGGAACGTGAACGTGGATGTCGCTCTTCTCGAACAGCTGCGGATCGATGCCGAGCTGGGTGGCTCTGCTCTTCACCAGCGTCATCGCAGCCTGCACGCTCTCGCGCATGACGTCGCCGAGCTGGCCAGTCAGGATCATCCCGCCCCGGCCGGGCACGCGCGAGGCCTCGATGAACAGGATGTCGCCGCCGACCGGCGTCCAGGCAAGGCCGGTGGCCACGCCCGGAATGCTGGTGCGCAGCGCGATCTCGCCCTCGAAGCGCGGCTGGCCGAGCACGGTGGCGATGTCTTTCGGGCTCACCACGACCTTCGCGGCCGTGCCCTCGGCGACCTGCACCGCGGCATGCCGGAACACCTTGCCGATCTCGCGCTCGAGGTTACGCACGCCGGCCTCGCGGGTGTAGCCCTTGACGATCAGCTTCAGCGCCTCCGGCTCGATCTCGGCCTGTTCGGCCGAGAGCCCGTTGGCCTCCAGCTGGCGCCGCACCAGGTAGCGCCGCGCGATCTCCAGCTTCTCCTCCTCGGTGTAGCCGGCGAGGCTGATCAGCTCCATGCGGTCGAGCAGCGGACCCGGGATCTGGTCCAGCATGTTGGCGGTCGCGATGAATACCACGCGCGATAGGTCGAAGGGCACGCCCAGGTAATTGTCCCGGAACGTCCCGTTCTGTTCGGGGTCGAGCACCTCCAGCATCGCGGCGGAAGGATCGCCCTGCACACCACGGCCCATCTTGTCGATCTCGTCCAGCATCATCACGCAGTTGCGTGCGCCCGCCTTCTTGATGCCCTGGATGATGTTGCCGGGCAGCGCGCCGATATAGGTGCGCCGGTGGCCGCGGATCTCCGCCTCGTCATGCACGCCCCCTAAGCTGACGCGTACGAAGGGACGATCCATCGCGCGTGCGATGGATTGGCCGAGCGAGGTCTTGCCGACGCCGGGCGGGCCGACGAAGCACAGGATCGGCGCCTTGCCCTGCGGAGCGAGCTTGCGCACCGCCAGATATTCGATGATCCGGCTCTTGATCTTCTCCAGGCCGAAATGGTCGGCATCGAGGATGCGGCGCGCTTCCTTGATGTCGATCGGCTTCTCCGCGGGCAGCGCCCAGGGCAGCTCGATCAGCCAGTCGAGATAGGTGCGGACCATGCCGGCTTCGCCGGCGGCCTCCGGCATGCGCTCGTAGCGGCGCAGCTCCTTCTTGGCGTGCGCATCCGCCTCGGGCGGCATGTTGGCCTTGGCGATGGCAGCCGTCAGCTCGGCGACCTCGGCCGCCTTGCCGTCGCCTTCGCCGAGCTGGCGCTGGATGGTCGCCATCTGCTCGCGCAGGATTGCCTCGCGCTGCCGCTCGTCGAAGCTGGCGCGGGTCTTCTGGCCGATTTCGTTGCTGATGCGCAGCACCTCCAGCCGTTCGGCGACGTGCTTCGACACCTTCTCGACGCGCAAGGCGAGGTCGATGGTCTCCAGCACCTCCTGCTTGTCCTGCGGCTTGATGTCCATGAACGAGGTCGCCAGGTCCGCCAGCGCGCCGGGCGCGCTGGTGCCCTGGAACATCGCGGCCAGTTCGGGCGGGGCCTGCGGCAGCAGCTCGATCGCCTCGAGGGCCAGGCGCTGCAGGTTCAGCGCGCGCGCCTCGATCTCGGGCGAGGTCGTGGTCGGCTCGGGGATCTGCTGGATGCGCGCAGCCGGGAACGGCGTGCCCGGCAGGAAGTCGAGGATGCGCGCGCGCTGCACGCCCTGGCAGACGATGTGGTGGGTGCCGTCGGGCGCGGTGATATAGCGCACGATATTGGCGATGGTCGCGACCCGGTAGAGGTCGTCCGGGCCGGGCTCGTCGATCTCGGGGCTGCGTTGCAGGACGATGCCGACCGGCCGCTGCTCGCGCAGCGCCTGCTGTGCGGCGGCGATGGACTTTGCCCGGCCGATCGAAATCGGCGCGATCGCGCCGGGGAACAGCACCATCTCGCGCACGGGGATGATGATCAGCGCGTCTTCGGGGACCTTCACGTCGGAATTGTTTTGGGAATTGGTCTGGGCGTTATTCATCTGTTCGGTGGCCATGATCGACCTCAGGATTTGGCGAGGCGCAGCGCGACGCAGCCGTCCATCACGAAGCGGCTGATGGCGTAGCGGCCAAGGGGGAGCGCGATGCGCCGCTCGAAGCGGCCCTGCGGCAGCTCGAGCCGGTGGATGCGGGCGTTGCGAAGCTCCGGCGGAAGGGTGCGCTGGCCGGAGATGACGAGCACGCCGTCGTGGATCATCGTCTCGACATTGTCTGGATTGACGCCGGGAAGCGCGACCAGGATCAGGAGCTCATGCTCGGTTTCGAGCACGTCGATCGGCGGCTCCCAACAGGCTTCCTGGCGGCCGAACTGCTGGCGCAGCCGTTCGGCGCGGGTCAGCGAGTCCAGGGCTTCGGACAGCATCCAGTCGAGGGGATTTTTGGGTTGCATGATGCGGACTCGGCGGTGGGAAAGGCTGCATATGGGACTGGTTCCGCGGAAATCCAGCCCGACGACGCGGGCGTGCCATGCGCCATCGTGTGATCCCGAACAGGCAAACGCCGCGGCCCGGACCGCGGCGTCTCGTCCTTGCGCGGGTGCGGCTCAGGCCGCCGCGCGGTACTCGTCTTCCGCTTCGAGGTTGATCACGGACGTCGCGAGCTCGGTCAGCGTGTGGTCGGTCGCCTCTTCCTCGTCCAACGTCTCCTGGAGCAGCCTCGCCGCGTCCTGCATGCCGAGCTCCTCGGCCCAGGTCCGCAGCGTGCCGTAGCGGGAGATTTCGTAGTGCTCCACGGCTTGCGCCGCCGCGAGCAGACCGGCGTCGAGGGCAGGGGCGTTCTTGAACGCCTTCATGATCTCGGCGCCCTCGTCGGTGATGCCGTTGATGGCCTCGCAAGTCTTGCCACGTGCGGGCTTGCCCAGCATCTTGAAGACCTGGTCGAGACGTTTGACCTGACCCTGGGTCTCGCGCAGATGCTTGTTGAAGGCCGCCGCAAGATCCTTCGAATGCGCGGCCTTGGCCATCTTAGGCAGCGTCTTGATGATCTTGTTCTCCGCGAAATAGATGTCCTTCAGCGTCTCCAGGAACAGGTCGCTGAGCATCTTCGGCGCCTGACGCGGTCGGCGCGCCGCGGTCTTCTTGGTTGTGCGTTTCTTCGCTCGTTTAGCCATACGTCCTCCTCTTGAGGTCACATGGGAAGGCGTCGCCTCCCTCAATCCTCAGGCGATCAAAGCCCTTTGAAAAACGAAAGTTCCAAACTGCAACCGGCGCTCACGGCGATCTCTCAGGTTGGGCGCTTGTAGGGATCCTCCTGCCGTTGCCGGGCCTCGGTGTTACGGTCGAGCTGCGCGCGTTCGCTGCGCCGCAGGCGTCCGGCCTTCATCACGCCGTAGACGAGGACCGCGCCGAGCAGGAAGGCTCCGATGAACCAGAGCCAGAGCAGGTTGGCCGAGAGATGGCCGAGCAGCATTCCGATTCCACTGTCGCTCATTGATCGTCTCCAGTGATTTCCAAAATGATCCTGCCGGGCTAAGTCAGTCCGCCTGCCATCGTTCCTTCCGCGGAGCCCCCCGAGACATGATCGATTTCGCCCTGTCGGCCTTCGTCACGCTGCTGCTGGTGGTCGATCCCGTCGGCCTTGCGCCGGCCTTCCTGGCCGCCACCGCCGGCATGCCCGACAAGATCAAGCGAACGGTCGCGTTGCGGGCGCCGCTGATCGCTGCCTCGATCCTGGTCGTGATCGCGCTGGTCGGAAACGGCCTGCTCCGCCAGCTGGGGATCGGCATTCCCGCCTTCCAGATCGCCGGCGGGCTGCTGCTGTTCGGCGTCTCCTACCAGATGATCTTCGGTGACCGTCCGCATCGCGAGGCCCGGGAGGCCGACAAGGCGACATCCGAGCATGCCTCCGATGTCGCGGTGTTTCCGCTCGCCATTCCCATGATGGCCGGCCCCGGCGCGATCGCGACCACGCTGCTGCTGGCGGGCGATGCCGGCTACGGGGCGAGGCTCGCGATCATCATCGCCGTGGTGCTCTCGGTCTGCCTGCTCTGCATGCTGTGCTTCGTCTCCGCGAGCCTGATCGCCCGCACCCTCGGGCGGACCGGAAATGCCGTGCTCTCGCGCGTGCTGGGCATGCTGCTCGCCGCCTATTCGGTGCAGTTCGTCATCAACGGCATTGCAGCCGTCCGGGCGAGCCCGTCATAGGGGGGCGACAATCTGTTAATTTATTGATTTTACGGTTCATTTCGAGAAGCCGCGGATCCGTCGGCAAGATGGCGCCCGATCAGGTCGCTTTCGCTTGCACTGCGACATTGCTTTGCCGTACTTCCCCTCTGACGTTCATCGCCAAGAAGCCGAGAAGAATCGAGATGTCGATGACAGCGGACGAGTTCGCCAAGAGACAGGCCATCATCGACGCCTGCCGCCGCATCAACGCGCTCGGCATCAACCAGGGCACCTCGGGCAATATCAGCGTCCGCATGGCCGGCTACGGCCTGTCGGAAGGGTAGGGCGGGCAGAAGGTGTTCGTTCGAATCAGACATCTGATCGATAGCAAGAGGACGAACCGCACCATGGTTCGGCTGCGTGCCCTGCTGCGCAGCAACGAGTTCTACCTGATCCCGCTCGCACTCGTGATCGGCACGCTGGCGGGCGCGATCGTGACGCTGATGGCCGAGATCGCCCAGATCGCGCACGTCGTGATCTACGGCATCCCCGTCGATGTTCGCCTCTCGTCCAATGCGAGCGTCAGTCCCTGGGCGGCACTGATCGCGCCGGCGCTCGGCGGACTCTCGCTCGGCATCATGGAATGGTCGCGGCGGCGCATGAAGATCTCGAACGCGGTCGACCCGATCGAGGCCAACGCGCTGCGCGGCGGCAATCTCTCGATGCGCGACAGCCTGGTGGTGTCGAGCCAGACCTTGATCTCCAACGGCTGCGGCGCTTCGGTCGGCCTCGAAGCCGGCTATACCCAGATCGGCTCGGGTATCGCCGCGTTGCTCGGCAAGTTCTTCAATCTCCGCCGCAACGATATGCGCCTGATGGTCGGCTGCGGCGCTGCCGCCGCGATCGCGGCGGCGTTCGGCGCGCCGATCACCGGCGCCTTCTACGCCTGTGAGCTGATCGTCGGCGTCTATTCGGTCGGCAGTGCCGCCCCGATCCTGGCGGCCTCGCTCGCCGGCGCTCTCACCGCGCAATGGCTGGGCGGCGCGCCGTACTCGCTGGAGATACCGAAGGTCAGCGCCGTCGGTGTCGAGCAGTACCTGGCCCTGATCGGGCTCGCCCTCGTCACCAGCGGCGTCGGCATCGCCGTGATGCGCTCCTCGCCGACGTTCGAGCGCCTGTTCGCCTGGATGCCGGTCTGGCTGCGTCCGGTGATCGGCGGCCTCATCGTCGGCGGCTTCGCGATTGTCACGCCGCAGGTGCTGGCCGCCGGCCACGGCGCCATGGTGCTCGATCTCTTTCACGACATGACGATCGGCCTGATCGCGCTGATCATCGCCCTGAAGGTGACGGCCTGCCTGGTCTCGCTCGCCTCGGGCTTCCGTGGCGGCCTGTTCTTCGCCTCGCTGTTCGTCGGCAGCCTGATCGGCAAGTTCTTTGCCGCGGTGCTGCTCTTGATCAGCCCGAATTTCGTGATCGATCCGCTGGTCGCGATGCTGACCGGCATGGCGACGCTCGGCGTGGCCATCGTCGGCGGCCCCTTGACCATGTCGTTCCTCGTGCTCGAGATGACGCGCAATGTCGACGTCACCGCCGTGGTGCTGGCCGGCTGCATCGTCACCTCGATCTGCGTCCGCTTCATGTTCGGCCACTCATTCTCGACCTGGCGCCTGCATCTGCGCGGCGAGACCATCCGCAGCGCCAACGACGTCGGCTGGCTGCGCAACCTCACCGTCGAGCGGCTGATGCGCTCGGACGTCGGCAAGGTGCCGTCGACCACGACGATCGCGGCCGTGCGCCGCGAATTCGCGCTGGGCTCGCGGCCCGGTATCGTCATCGTCAATAATGCGGACGAATATGTCGGCCTCGTCCTGCTGCCCGACCTGTACTCCAGCGATCTCGACACCATCGCAGACGAAATCCAGGTGATCGAGCTCGCTCGCCTGATCGACATCGTGCTCATCCCGGAAATGAACGTGAAGTCGGCGATGGCGGTGTTCGACGAGGCCGAAGCCGAGATGCTGGCGGTGGTGGATTCCACCGACAGCCGCAAGGTGGTCGGCTTCCTCACCGAGAACTTCGCGCGCCGCCGCTATGTCGAGGAGATCGACAAGGCGACGCGCGGCGTGCTGGGGGCGCTGTCGTAGGGGCGCCCCGGCTATTGGCCTGGTTGAGGTGGGGCGGCGACGAGGCAGGCCACGATCCGGCGGACCAGCGGCAGCACCACGAGTAGCGTCGGGAAAGCGACGAGCCATGACAGGCCCCAGGCGCCGGGCCATATCGCCAGGAACGCCGGCGTTGCGCCGAGGCTTCGCAGCGTCGAAATGACCGACACCACCGCCGTCATGAGGATCGACAGCACAAAGGGCATCACGATCGGCGCATAGCGCGCCGGCAGTTTACGAACCGCAATCATCTGATTTCTTTCGAGGAAAAGGACGCGTCGATCACGTTGAACCTTCGAAAATGGCATCGATCCCGACGGCGTCGGTTGATGCGTTGGTTCACGTGACACGCTTACGGCGACCGAAAAACGGCGCGGCTGTTCATTATCCGCTCAGGTTGGATGGTTCAAGCTGGATCTGATCGTTCGGTTTACAATCGTTCAAGGCGTGGCAGATCGCCGCGATCAGGAAACCATTTCAGTGGTTTGCGCGTTACGTGTCGTTGCTTATGTCGCTTTGGCGAGAACAGAGGCGAGAATAGGGGAAGCTCAAAATGAGTGAAGGACCGATGATTTCCGCAGCCCGCCGCAACATGGTCCTGGCCGCGTTCGCAAGCCTGGCAATGGTCGCAGCCCCCGTATCGCCCTCGGCAGCGGCGTCCTCAGCACCGGCCAGGGCGATGTCCGCAAAGGGTGTCACGGCAGGGCAGGGCTCCTCCGACGTCACTGATTTCAGCGCTGCCCGTCGCCGCCATTACTATCGACGCGGGCCGAACGCCGCAGGTCTCGCCTTCATGGGCATGGCGGCCGGTCTGATCGGAGGCGCGATCGCCGAGAGCCAGCGCCGCGAGTACTATGAGAACCGCTATTATTATGGCCCGGGTCCTTACTACGGCGGCCCGGGCTATTACGGCGGCGGTCCCTATTACGGCGGCCCGCGCTACTATTACCAGCCATATTAAGCGATCGTTTTCGTCCAAAAGGGGTGGTGCTTTGCACCGCCCCTTTTTGCTGTGTGTCGCCCCTCAGTCAATCCCAGCTCGCGAAAATATTCCGCTTTACCGAAATTCGGAATTGGCGTATGTGTAGCTCATCCCGGCTCACCCTTGAGGGGCGATCATGTGTCGTGATGATCGCAGAGCCGGGCTTGCGGTGGACGCGGCAGCGTCAGGCGCGAGAGCTAAGGGCAGGGCGGATTGCTCTCCGTGAGCCCTGAAGCTTCGCGCAGACGGACGGCGCTGTCAGGTTCGTCACGCCAGCATTTCGATGGCAACGTGCACAACGCCGTCGAACCCTGTGGCGCAGGCGAACCGCGCGTACGGCAAAACCGTGTGGTCCTTTCTGCAAGCAGTTTTTCGGGGCTGTGGAAAGCGGCGTAAGCCTCTGTAAATGAAGGCACTTCTCGGTCGCGGCTGGAAAACGGAAGGCCCGCCGGAAACCCGCCGGGCCCTATTAGGCCCTATTTCACAGATGCGCGGGCGCGGCCCGATCTGGTGACCTTTCGCCCCCTCCGACGTCGCCGTAACGGCCTCTCCGCGACCTTGCCGCCGCCGCTGCGGTCCGGGCGTTGCTGTTAGCCCTGCCGCTTCCGGCGCGCCGTACGGCCTTCCTACGGCCTCGCGCCGTTCGCCCGTCCCCGTGTCGTGATGGTGACGCCTTCGACGCGTGGGCTCGACGATGAATGACGCGATCAGTTCATTTTCCACTCTTCGTGAGGTGGAAGCGGCCCGCCGTCCAGCTCGTGACTGACAACTAAACATTTTCCATTGATGAGGCGCGATCCGACCGTTTCGACGACCCATCCAGAGCGGGTGTTCACTTCAAAGCTGTAGCTTCCTTCGATTGGGTGGTCCCAAGTTGCTGAAATCTCATCAGCGCTGCGCCTAACAATTCTCTTATGAGCCAGCCCTGGCACATCGCACCTCTGATATCGACTGCACAATTGGAGAAGGTGCGTTTCCGTAACGAGCCAACTCTCGTTTCTCTCGTTTCGGCTGGAAGGGAAGTCCCTGTCGAATAGGCGACAGTGAAGTATGGTTTCAGCCGTTACGCTGCTGGTGAACAACAAGGCTGAAAAGGTGGCGAGCGCAAAGCGGGTCAGCATGACATATGAGTTCCGAGACGGGCGTGCATCTTATATCGGCCGTCTCCACGCGGATACCCGATGACGTGATGCCATCCGCTCCCGGTGCGGCGCCGCCTGCCGCCGCCGTCGCGTGTCGTGGCGATGCCGCGCTCGATAGTGATGACGCGATGGACGTGATGGCGCCCGCGCGATGGCCGTCGGAAGGAAGACCGTCCCTCTGTAATCGCACCCTCTGGTGACAATCACCCCGGCCCAGCTTGGCTACCTGCTGGAGGGCATCGACTGGCGGATGCCACAACATTAGCGTGGCGCTCCGCCGAGCGGCCTCCGAATTAAAGATATTAAAGGTAGTTTATTTGCTTTTTAAAGTTGATAGAATAACCAGCGGCATTCGTATCTGGATGGCGCACTGGACGTCTGATTGCGGTCGAAGCGACCGCGGGTCCCGCGTCCGCTCTACCGCCGATAGCCGGATGCTCTGGCGCAGCAGAACAATTGATATCTCGCACCGAAGCGGACTGCCTACGTCATGTCCGTTTAATTTCTTTGGATGCGATAGCGGGCGTGCTGGATTGGCTTCAATCGTGTGTACGCGCAGTAGCAGAGCGCGTCCTGGTTTGACCCAATTTGGAACGAAGGACATTGCTGCAGTAATGGTTCCATGTAATGCGTACAGCGAGCCAAACAATGGTCACAAAAATACAGCGAATGCTCAAACGTTTGCCGACGTATGTAGCCGACATCAAGGAAAATCCCCGGTGGTTGCCGATGTTTGCGCTGGGCCGCGTGATGCTGTTCCGCAATCTCGCATGGAAGTTTACCGCTCCACCCGAGCACATCGATCTCACGAACACGCTTTTCCCGGAACTTAGCGTCGAGCGTGTGACGGAGCAGTTGCGGCGAGACGGGCTATTTCAGGGCGTCAGGCTTCCGACAAACATCACGTCGCAGATCTCTTCCTTTGCCCGACGCACGCCCTGTTTCGGCAATTTCGATCGCAAAATTGAGCTGGTCGCCGAGGAACATCGCCCGATCGAGCTTGCGATCGGGAAGGCCATTGTCACAGGCCACTTCTTCGAACGCGTGCTGGATTGCGAAGCGGCCTGCCGCGTCCAGCAGGATCCGCTATTGTTGCAGATCGCCCAGAACTATTTGGGAGGCGAGGCGCGCGTCACCGCGACGCGGCTCTGGTGGAGCTTTCCGAGCAAGAAGGCGAAAGACTACGGCCTCCATCTAGCCTCACAGGACCGGTTTCATTTTGATCTCGATGATTGGAGGATGATCAAGTCCTTCTTCTACATCGAAGCGGTAGACGAAAGTTCGGGCCCGCATGTCTATGTCGTGGGCAGCCACAGGCAGCGCCTCCTGCGACACCAGTTCACACTTATGGTCGGCCACCCCTCGGAGGAGATCGAGCGGACCTATGGTCGCGACGCGATCGTGAAACTGACGGGGCCTGAAGGCTTCGGCTTTGTCGAGGATCCCTTCGGATTCCATATGGGTTCGCTGGCCAAACGCGCGCCGCGCCTCGTCTTGGAAATCAGCTTCGGCGTCAGCGAAAAGCTGCACCGTCGTTTCTATGGTGAGCCAGTGATTCATTAGCTGCCAGTCGGGCGGTTGCGATGTGCGCCGACGTGGCCGCGGCGATTAAGCAATTCCTTCGGCTACGGCCGATCAGCCACACACCAAATCTGTTTGATGAAGGAAGGGGATAATCCGGACGGCACCGACTACCGTCCGGCTAAGCTCCTGCTTGGAGCCGTCCGGCGTGCAAGCAACGCCGCGCATTGCGCGGATCGATGTCGAGGACGTGGATCATGTCGCGGCCACCATAGGACCTTCCGTTGTCCCTGTAACGCGACTAAAGAACACACACGTCGGGAGAGAGTTGTAAGGATTGGTCAATGTCCGTTTGGGGTCCAAAACGCGACTTGCATTCTACGTCGGCTCTTAGGCCGGACCGGACGTTTACGGCCTGCTTCGCTGCTTGAGGGCCCACAGCCGGTAAGCTTCGTCCTCGTAAGGGTCGGCGGCTGTCGGCGGCGGGACTAGCTTGGCCCCTTTTGCGGAAGTGATCGAGCCCGCGACCAAGCTTGCGACCGGCGAGTGTGTGCTGGTCGTTGGCCCAGTCCGGAATCGTCGGCGCGAAGTCCTCCAGCGATGACCGCAGGCCTATGGCGGCTGCGAAGTGGCAGCCCGCGCGGGACTTTGGTGACCGGCACATCATGCGGATCACATTGCCGATCATCAACCGGGCTTCACCGATCGATTTGCTGTAGCGGTCCCTTGATGCCGCGAGCGATGCGGTGACGAACGGGAAGACATGCGGAGCTGCCAACGTGTCGAGGTCCTCGTGGCAGATGACCTCAAGCCTGTTGCAGACCATCGAGTGGAAGGCTTTCGAGGTGTGCATGAGTTCGACCGCGAACTCCATGGCTTCCTTCTCCATGCTGCGTCTGATCGCCTTCTGCATCGCGCTGACGCAGGCCATCGCGGGAAGGCCGTTCTTGGTATCGGGGATTATGACCGGCTTGCTCCGTCGCGTGAGACGGGGCCGACGACGGTGGTCTCGCCCGCGACCTTCGCCGCGACGAGCGCGCGGGCCTGCTCGATCGAATAGGCGTGGATGACGAAAAGCGGTTTCGGGTTCTGGCCGGGTGTCTGCTGAAAAACCGTAAAGGGTTTCGGGGTTGGCACGGGGTGCTCCTGTGACCGGATTGGGTGCCCTCCCGTTCAGCCACCGTTGCCGCGTGCAGTAAAACATTGGTTTTGCTTGAAAATTCATTCTCCAACATTATTTGCGGCCTGATTTTACCGCTGCCCTTGGGGCGCCTCCGTTGTGCCCGTCGCGTTATCCACCGCAATGGGTAGCGACTTGCCCGTCCCGCGCCGGCTGGCGCATTTTCTCTCCGCAATGGGCACCAAATCACGCGAGACAATTTACGGCGCTTCGGTCCGGGCAGCGGCGGAGCGGGCCGCTGAGGTACGAAGGCAAGCCGACCGGCTCGCCTGCGATGCGTGGAATAAGCGCATGCTGGCCTTCAAAGGACCGGCGCAGCCTTCGCCGACGCTCGGTGATGCCCTCAATGCAGGTTACCTTTACCTCGAAGTCCGATGTCTCGGTTGCGACACCAATCAGGCCGTCGCCCTGGACATCGTGCGGCGGCCGAAGTCAACGCCAGTTCATGAGCTGGAGCGCTACATGCGGTGCAAGCTGTGCTCGGAGCAGCGCGGCTATCCCTACAAGCGGAGCCATCTGGTCGCGCTGCGAACTACCAAGATTTCTGCCAGTGATCCGGCATCAAGTTGGTGGCCGGGTGAGAGGTGAAATGATGATGAGGGAGCGACGATGAACGGGAGCCGCTACTACGTGGTGCGATCAGAGGGCACGAAATACGGCATAGGCTTTGGCAGCGCGCTGGCTATCGCCATCAGCTACACCACCAACAAGTCGATCCTCTGGGCGATCATTCACGGCATTCTGGGCTGGCTGTACGTGATCTACTTCGCACTGTTCTGGTCGTAGCCGTCGCCGATGTGCAACCTGTACAGCATCACCACCAACCAAGCCGCGATTATCAACCCGTTCCGCGTCGTCAATCGCTACGTCGGCAATCTCGCGCCGATGCCCGGCGTCTTTCCTGACTATCCGGCTCCAGTGATCCGCAACACCGAGGCGGGCACCGAGATAGTGACGATGCGCTGGGGCATGCCGCCGCCGCCACGCACGGGCGGACCGCCCGTCACTAACATCCGCAACACGTCGTCGCCTCACTGGCGCGGCTGGCTCAAGCCGGAGAACCGATGCTTGGTCCCGGCGAATAGCTTTGCCGAATACGCGCCCGAGCCTAACCCCGAGACCAAGAAAAAGGATGTGGTGTGGTTCGCGCTTAACAAGGATCGCCCACTGTTCGCGTTCGCAGGCATCTGGACCGAGTTCAAGGGCGATCGTGGCACCAAATCCAAGCCGATCCCCGGACCACATTTGGTCTATGGCTTCCTAACCACCGAAGCGAATGCCGTGGTCGCACCGATCCACTCCAAAGCCATGCCCGTCATCTTGACCACCGACGAGGAGCGCGACGTTTGGATGCGCGCGCCATGGGATGAGGCGAAGGCACTGCAGCGGCCACTGCCGGACGACGCGCTCAAGATTGTCATGCGCGGGACCGACAAGGAAGATAAGGCAGCAGCGTGATACGAATTTCGAGAGCCGGAAGCATGCGGTCGCCGGTTATCGTGATCGGTCGGCTCGCTTTCAAGTTCGCACGCAACCAGCGGGGCCGCGACAGCAATCTTTATGAGGCGAAGCTGTACCGAAATTCGAACGAGAGCCGCCGCGCGCTTCTGTGTCCTGTCCTCTGGGTGTCACCGAAGGGAGCCCTGCTGATCATGCGTGCGGCGCGGCCGCTTTCCGAAATGATGAGCGAGGTGGAATACATCCAAGCCTTTACGGCTTGGGAGTACAAGCCGGGCGAAGATAGTTGCCCGTTTGAACCAAAGGCGTCCGACTGGGGATGGTTCAAGGGCCGCAAAGTTGCCCTCGATTATTCGACGCCCGCGTGGGAAAGAGATGACGATGTGGCCCGATAGTATCGTGTCTAGGCAAACCTCTCACGCGAGTACGTCACGAAAGCGGATCGCAACCACATGACAGACCATCTCTCCGTCCCTGGTGTCCTTGAAGAAATCGTTCAGCGCTACAACGCCAAGGAGGAGCCGTTCGACGAATTCGCCATCAGTGGCGAGCTGAACGCGGCGCGCATGGCGTTGATTGATCCCTCCGAG
>NZ_PSRT01000002.1 GCF_004212635.1 Bradyrhizobium genosp. SA-3
CGGCCCTATGCCGCGCGCGGCATAGACAAGTCTCGACCACCCACGTGCTGTCGTCGGGCGTCGCCGGCACCATGGCCGCCAACGGCTCGGGCCTGCAATGGTCCACCATCCGCAACCTGCTGATGGCCTGGGTGCTGACCCTGCCCTGCGCCATCATGCTGTCGGCCACGCTCTACGTGATCTTCTCGCGGATGTTCTGAGTGCCTCTCCTCTCCCTCCCCCCGTTCTTACGGGGAGAGGGTTGGGGTGAGGGGCTGCTTCCGCGATCACGGTGAGAGACGGACTCGTGGAGAGTCCCCCTCACCCGGAATCCGCGCTACGCGCATTCCGACCTCTCCCCGCATCCGCCTTCGCCGAGGCTTCGGCGGACAAGAGCGGGCGAGGTGAACTACGACGCAGCCAGCGATTCCTCGACCAGCTTGACCCAGTAGGACGTGCCGTACACGATCGCCTCGTCGTTGAAATTATAGGCGGGGTGATGCAGGCCGGCGCTGTCGCCATTGCCACAGAAGATGAAGGCGCCGGGCCGCGCTTCCAGCATGTAGGCGAAATCCTCGCCGCCCATCAGCGGCGGCATCTCGTGCACGTTGGCGTCCCCTGCGACCTGCTTGGCGATGCGCCTTGCGACCTCAGTCTCCGCAGCGTGGTTGTTCACCACCGGATAGTTGCGCTTGTAACGCAAATCGATCTTCGCACCCGTGATCTGCGCCACGCCGGCCACAACCTCGTGCACGCGCTTCTCGACCAGCTTGCGCACCTCCGGCGACAATGTACGGATGGTGCCCCTCAGCGTCGCCGTCTGCGGAATGACGTTGCGGGCATTGCCGGCGTGGAATTCGCAGATCGAGATCACCGCCGATTCCAAGGGATCGACGCTGCGCGCGACGATCGATTGCAAGGCGGTGATCACCTGCGCGCCGACCAACACGGAGTCCACGCATTTGTGCGGACGCGCGGCATGGCCGCCGACGCCCTCGATCATGATGTCGACCTCGTCGGTCGCCGCCATGATCGGGCCCGGCCGGATCGCGAACGAGCCAATGGGGATGCCCGGGCCGTTATGCATGCCGTAGACCTGCTCGATGCCGAAGCGCTCCATCAGCCCGTCCTTGACCATGGCCGCACCGCCGGCGCCGCCCTCCTCGGCCGGCTGGAAGATCACCACGGCATCGCCGGCGAAATTGCGGGTCTCGGCGAGGTAGCGCGCCGCGCCCAGCAGCATCGCGGTGTGGCCGTCATGGCCGCAGGCGTGCATCTTGCCCGGGGTCTTGGAGGCGTAAGGCAGGTTGGTCTGCTCCTCGACGGGCAGTGCGTCCATGTCGGCGCGCAGGCCGATCACCTTGAGCCCCTCGCCGGCCGGCTTGCTGCCCTTGATCACGCCGACCACGCCGGTCTGGCCGAGGCCGGTCACGACCTCGTCGCAGCCGAACTCGCGCAGGCGGTCAGCGACGAATGCTGCGGTGCGGTGAACGTCGTACAGCAGCTCCGGATGCTGATGGATGTCCCGGCGCCAGGCCTGAATATCGGGTTGGAGGTCGGCGACGCGGTTCACGATGGGCATGGAGGGTCTCAAGCTTTGTTGGGAATACAGGACGTCTACCATGCAAGCGCCAGTCCACCTAACTGCCGCGGATCGAGGGTAGCCCTGTCCTCTCGTCATGGCCGGGCTTGTAGCGAGCTTGTCTTCGCCATCCACGTCCGACTATTAGGACAGAAAGCGCGTGGAGCCCCGGGACAAGCCCCGGGCATGACGCCTGTTTGGGTGGACGCAGAATGCCAAGACGGCTCGAAGGTGAGTTTGACTACATTGTCGTCGGGGCCGGCACGGCGGGCTGTATCCTCGCGAACCGGCTCTCGGCCGATCCGAAGAACCGTGTCCTCATTCTCGAGGCCGGCGGCGACGACAACTGGATCTGGTTCCACATCCCGGTCGGCTATCTCTTCGCCATCGGCAATCCGCGCTCGGACTGGATGTTCAAGACCGAGGCCGAGCCGGGCCTGAACGGCCGCGCGCTCGCCTATCCCCGCGGCAAGGTGATCGGCGGCTGCTCGTCGATCAACGCGATGATCTCGATGCGCGGACAGGCTGCCGACTACGATCACTGGCGCCAGCTCGGCATGACCGGCTGGGGCTATGACGACGTGCTGCCGCTGTTCAAGCGGCTGGAAGATCACTTCCTGGGCGCGAGCGAACACCACGGCGCCGGCGGCGGCTGGCGCATCGAGGCGCCGCGGCTGTCGTGGGACATTCTCGACGCCGTCGGCAACGCCGCCGAGGAGATGGGCATCAAGCGCATCCCGGATTTCAACACCGGCGACAACGAAGGCACCAGCTATTTCCACGTCAACCAGAAGCGTGGCCGGCGCTGGTCGTCGGCCCGCGGCTTCCTCAAGCCCGCGCTGAACCGCCCCAATCTGCGGCTCGAGAAGCATGTGCTGGTCGACCGCATCATCATCGAGCAGGGCCGCGCCGTCGGCGTGCGCTTCATCCAGAATGGCGAGATCATCGAGGCACGGGCGAAGCGCGAGGTGATCCTCTCGGCCGGCTCGATCGGCTCGGTGCAAGTGCTGCATCGCTCCGGCATCGGCCCCGCCGACTGGCTGTCGCCACTCGGCATCGACGTCGTCATGGACAAGCCCGGTGTGGGGCGCAACTTACAGGACCATCTGCAGCAGCGCGCGATCTACAAGGTCGAGGGCGTACGCACGCTGAACGAGACCTATTACAACCTGTTCCGCCGCGGCCTGATGGGGCTCGACTACGCCTTCCGCCGCCGCGGTCCGCTGACCATGGCGCCGTCACAGCTCGGCATCTTCACGCGCTCCGATGCGACGCGCGCGCGCGCCAACATCCAGTTCCACGTGCAGCCGCTGTCGCTCGACAAGTTCGGGGATCCCCTGCACCGCTTCCCAGCAATCACGGTGAGCGCCTGCAATCTCCAGCCAACCTCGCGCGGCACCGTGCGGCTGCGCTCGGCGAGTCCGGACGAGAAGCCGATCATCGCACCGAACTATCTGTCGACGGATGACGACCGCCAGGTCGGCGCCGACGCAATCCGCACAACGCGCCGCCTGATGCAGCAGAAGGCGCTGGCAAAGTACCGCCCGAGCGAATATCTGCCCGGCCCCTCCGTCGGCAACGACGATGCCTCGCTTGCGAAGGCTGCCGGTGACATCGGCACCACCATCTTCCATCCCGTCGGCACGGCGAAGATGGGCGCGGCGAACGATCCGATGGCGGTGGTCGACGAACGCCTGCGCTTCTACGGCCTCACAGGCTTGCGCATCGTCGACGCCTCGATCATGCCGACCATCACCTCGGGCAACACCAACACGCCGACCGCGATGATCGCCGAGAAGGGCGCGACGATGATTTTGGAGGATGCGACGTAGCATCTTGCCCCCATGATCGATCCGCACCGCTTTTCCATCGGCCCGGCCGACGCAGAGATCGCCATGCTGCAATGGGGCGAGCGCGGCAAACCGCCCGCCCTCCTTCTGCACGGCACCGGTTTCGTCGCCGACGTCTGGGACGAGGTCGCGCGCGAGCTTGCATCGACCTACACCGTCTATGCGCTCGACCGTCGCGGCCACGGCGCCAGCCACAAGCCCGGCGCCTATCATTTTCTCGATTATGCCGACGACATCTGCCGAGTGATCGGCGCGCTGAAGCTGCGCGACGTCTACGGCATCGGCCACAGCGCGGGTGCGACGGATTTATTGCTCGCAGCAAAGCTATTGCCCGGATGTTTCACGCGCCTGTTCGTGATGGAGCCGACCATCATGGACCCGCGCACGGCGCGCTCCGCGGATTTGAGCGCCGAATCCCTTGCCCGCGTGCAGGGCACGCTACGGCGACGGGCCGAGTTCGAGAACGCTGAGGCCGTTTTCGCGCGCTACCGCGCGGCGCCGGCGTTTGCGGATTGGACCGAGACGTCGCTTTGGGCTTACGTGCGCCACGGCTTCGTGCCGCTCGTCGACGGCCGGGTAAAGCTCTGCTGCACGCCGGAGATCGAGTCGGCGATCCTGCGTCCGATCTACGAGGCGATGGAGCAGGTTTACGTTGGCGATGCCCGCGGCAATCCCTTCGCCTCGCTCACCGAGATCGATTGCCCGGTGCGCGTCACGACCGCCGCGAAGTCGGGGCCGATCTACAAGGAGATGGCGGCGCGCGCCGCGTCACTCATTCCGCGCGTCAGCACGCAAGCCTTCGCCGGCATCGGCCACTGCGTTGCGCAGGAAGCGCCGACCGTCGTGGTGCAGGCCGTGCGGGAGTTTTCGGCGTAGCCCTACGACCGCTTGCGAAACCTGAAATCGCAGCAGGCTCCGCCCTCCATAATCGTCTGGCTTCGGGACAGTTCGAGTTCGTCGTTGAAGCCGGCCAGCATGGCATGATCACGATTGCAGTGGACGCGAATGCCGAGATCAGCGAGACCCAGCTCCTTGTAGAACGCGGCGTATTGGCAGCGCGTAACGTTGAAATCGAGGTGATCATCGGACTCCGAGACCACCTCGACGTCCATGCTGCCGCCGCCCGCCCAGAGCTCCTGCGCCACGGTTCGCAGCGACGCAGTCGTCTTGCCGTAGGTTGCTGCCCATCTCGCGCCGTCCTCGGCGGCGAGCCTGCGGATCGTTTCGTCAACGACTTCGCCCATTGCGCTTTGACCGAACCGGTCACGCAATACCTGAATGAACGGGATCAGCACGCGTCCTTCGATCTTCCGGCGCTGCAGGTGACTGATGGCAACTTCGCTCGCATCAACCATTGTCGCTCACCTCTTTCATGGTTCGTTGGGAGTTTGTTTCACGCCGCCATCCCCGGATCAAACCAGATCTTCTGACGTGTTGACTTAGATTTTCTATGCCATGAGGAGGCGTTTCCGAAGCAAAGGGCATTCTGCGATGAGCTATCGGCTTCCTCCCCTGAACAGCCTGCGCGCGTTCGAAGCATCGGCGCGTCACCTGAGTTTCAAGCGGGCATCCGACGAGCTCTGCGTCACGCCCGGAGCCGTCAGCCAGCAGGTCAAGAGTCTTGAAGCGAGCCTTGGCGTGCAGCTGTTCGAGGAGCTCGTCCTTCTAACCGGACCTTAGCAACGCCGCCGGGTCCAAGCGCGCAGCCCGCTCGGCCGGCAGAAGACCGAAGATAATGCCGATGAGACTGGAGCAGGCGACGGCGACCAGCGCCATCGTTGCGTTGAACTCGACGGGCCAGCCCAACGCGGAGGGCACAACGCGCGTGCAGGCGTAACCGACAACGAGACCCGACAGGCCGCCGATGGTGCAGAGGAGCACCGCTTCCATCAGAAATTGTTTCCGAATATCTTGTGGCCGGGCACCAAACGCAAGGCGAATGCCGATCTCATTGAACCGTTCGGTCACCGATACGAGCATGATGTTCATCACGCCGATGCCGCCGACCAGAAGCGAGATTCCCGCAAGCGCGGATACCAGCAACGTGAATTGGCGATAGGTCCGATCGCGCGTCTGGGCGATCTGGATGAGGTTCTGAATTCGGAAATCGTCGTCCTTGTGTCCCATGATCTTGTGACGCTGCCGCAGGACGCGGGCAATCGCACCTCCCACCGCTGTCATTGACTGGGTGGAATCGGTCTTCGCCAGAATCGTATGCACGGCATCCGGATTGGCCTGACTCCGTCCGGTGGCGAAGATTCTTGCGGACGACAGGGGAATGAAGATGACGTCGTCCTGGTCGCGGCCGGTGAAGTCCTGCCCCTTCTCGGCAAGCACCCCGATCACGACATATGAAGTGCGGTCGATACGGATGAAGCGGCCGAGCGGATCGCTGTCGCGGAACAGTTCGCGCGCGACCGTACCTCCGATCACCGCGATCTTTGCGACTGATGCAACCTGATCCTGATTGAATAGCTGCCCCTCCCCTATTCGCCACCCGCGGGCTTCAAAAAACTCCGGGGTCACGCCGGCAACAAGGGTTGACCAGTTCAAGTCTCTCGCGATGACCGTCTTTTGCCCGCCCACGAATGGCGCCGCGATGACAACGTCGGGCACCTCGCGAGCAACCGCGAGCGCATCGGTTGTCGTGAGCGACAGGACGGTGCCCGCCTGCTGTCGCACGCCTTGCGCGTTTTGCGCACCGGGCTGCACCAGCAATAGATTCGATCCAAGCGAATTGATCTGTCTCGAGATCTCGGCACGCGCCCCTTCCGCCACGGCGACCACGATCAGCACGGCGGCAATGCCGATGACAATGCCCGTTACCGCGAGAACAGAGCGCAATATGTGCGCACGTATCGACTGAAACGCCAGATAGACGTAGCCGAGCGATCGCATCAAACCTCCGCCATGGTCGAAGTTGAGGAGGTGCCGAGAGATTTCGAGTCACCGACGACCGCGCCGTCCCGGAGCCTGATCGTGCGTTGCGCGCGCCCCGCGACTTCGGCGTCGTGGGTTACAAGCATGACCGTGAGGCCGCCACGCCGAAGTTCGGCGAGTATCGAGAGGATGGCATCGCGTGTGCTCGTATCGAGTGCCCCGGTCGGCTCGTCGGCCAAGAGAAGGTCGGGTTCGTTGACGATCGCACGCGCGAGGGCGACACGCTGCTGCTCACCGCCCGAGAGCTGGCCAGGCATATGCTGCATCCTGCTGCCGAGACCGACCCGCTCGAGCGCAGCGCGTGCCCTTGCGATCGGATTGCGCAGCCCGTCACGCCGATAGAATAGCGGCAACCCTACATTCTCGAGTGCGGTCAGGCGTGGCAACAGATTGAAGTTCTGAAACACAAAGCCGAAGCGCCGGTTTCGCAGTTCGCTCAACCGGCGCCTTGACTGCGCAAGTACATCCTGACCGCGAAGAAAGTAGCCTCCGGAGGAGGGTCGATCGAGGCAGCCTATGATCGAAAGCAAGGTGGATTTTCCTGATCCGGATGGGCCCACGACCGCGACGAACTCTCCCGGATCGATTTGCATGGTTATGTCCGACAGCGCATGAACGCTTTGGCTGCCGAGCCGGTGTCGCTTGTGGATGTGCTCCAGGATGACGAGCGATGTCATGGCTTGCTACGATAACCGATGGCGACCCGCTGACCTATTTGGACGTCCTCCGACAGGATCTGGGTCAGAGAGTCGCTGGTGGCGCCCAATGAAACCGAGGCTGGGTTCAGATGGCCGGACTTAGTACGGATCCAGATCACTCCCTGTCCGGGGGCGCGATCGGTTGCGCCGTCCCGCACCGGCCGAAAGCTGAGTGCGGCATTGGGAACAACCATCACATCGTGTTGCTCCCGAACCACGATGCGAACATCAGCCGTCATCCCGGGAAGCAGCAGATCTTCTGGATTGGGCGCCGAAATCATCACGGTGTAGGTCACCACGTTTTGTACCATCCGTGCTGCCTTTCGGATCTCGAGTACGCGGCCCTCGAAGGTCCGTCCCGGATAGGAATCGACACTGAACAGCGCACGCTGGCCGGTTCGCACCGCGCCAATGTCGGCCTCGCTGACGGACGCACTGACGCGCATGTCCGACAGATCCCGCGCGATGGTGAAGAGGGTCGGCGCCTGGAGGCTTGCGGCCACTGTCTGGCCAAGCTCGACGCTGCGCCGGATGACTATTCCATCGATCGGCGACTTGACGGTGCTTCGTTCGAGATCAAGTCGAGCCCGTTCGAGGGAAGCACGCGCAACCATCACACCGGCCGCGCGTACCTGCACGCGCGCCTGCGCCGCGGACAATTCAGCGCCGAGCGAGCGAGCCGTCATCTGTGCTCGCTCGGCGTCGCGTTGGGAAACACTGCCGTTCTTGCTGAGTGAGCTCTTGACCTGAAGATCGCGCAACGCGTCATCGTAGTGCGCCTGCGCGCCATCGACGGCTGCCTTGGCCTCCTCGTGTTGTGCGAGCGCGACGGTGAGCGCGGCTTCTGCTTCCTTGACCAAGACTTCGAAAGTGGCGCTGTCGAGTGCAGCAAGGGGCTCGCCGGCCCGAACGATGGAATTGTGGTCGGCCATCAGCTTGGCGACCTGCCCCGAAAGCTGCGAGCTGACCTCGACGGTATCAACGGCTTCGAGCGTTCCGGCAGCGGTGACGTTCTGAATGACGTTGTCGCGGGCAATGCTAACATAGCGCAGATCATCATGGTCACCGCCGGCAGCTGGGAGCGAACTGTCCGGAGCCCATAACGGATAGGCAACGGCAACCACGCAGCCTCCCAATGCTGCGCGCATCAGAAGGCTTCGGGGCGATCTCAATTGATTATCCGTGCGAATGATAATTTCGCCGCATTGGCTCTTGCGGCGCTCCCGCTGAACGTTGCCCCCTCGTTGGCGATGCCGGCGGCGTGATCAGACCAGAAGAGCTGAGGCTGAACGCGCCGCTTCTGGCGCGACCCGAAGCGATCGCAGTGGCTGGATTAGGGCACCGAAGGGCTGCCCGTCGGCACAGTCTTCGTCCCGCTCTGCGCTGGCGGAGGCGTTTTAGGAATCTTCACCCCGGTCGTCGTATCCGTTGCCGGGACGGTATGGTCCTCGCCCTGAAATACGCTGCCTTGACCTGGGACTTCGTCACCCGGTCGACCCGGATTGTTGAGTCCATTCAGGAATGGTTGGCTTTCTTGGCCGGGGGTGTTCGACAGTCCGCCCGCAGCCACGGCGGTGAACAGATGGTCTGCTGCATAGCTCGGGCAAGAGACTGCAAGCAGTGATGCGCCTGCCGCAAGGATCGCAAGTGTTCTCATCATCATCAACTCCTCTTCAGTTGCGTTCGCCAAGGCGTCAAACTCGGCAGCCTGCGTCATTGGCGAACCTTGAATGCAGTTGATCTCCAGCTGTTCCTATTCTTGCGATGCGAGCTCACCTTCGAACGAGTTAGTTTCTGACACCGAAGTCAGTCTCGTCGATTCGCGGATGATTGCTGCGGCTGAACGCTGCATCCTGATCGTTGCATAAGCACCAAGAAACGACGGCTTGGCAACGGCTTCTACAGCGCGAGATGGTTGCTCAGCTGCGCCACCATTGGCGTCCCGCGGTGCGGAGACCACCTGTTTCGGGGTAAACCGGTTCTCGGAAACGTGATTAGCCGGTCCCGATCCATTTCATCTGGAAGTCCGGGAATAAACCCGCCCCTCTCCCGATCACCTCCCGGCAAGCCCAATTCCGGGCCAGAGGAGATGCGCGATGAGCGGACACGACCATGGCGAAGACGGCGTCAGCCGCCGCAAGGTGCTGGAATGCATGACCTGGGCCGGCACTGGGGTACTCTGGACCATCACAGGCGGCGTGCCGCGCTCGCTGGGCATCATCGATTCTGCGCAAGCCGCGACCGCGGCTGCGCCCGGCATGACCTTCCTCCAGATCAGTGACAGCCATGTCGGCTTCGACAAGCCGGCCAATCCCAACGCACTCGGCACGCTGGAGGAAGCGGTGGGCAAAATCAACGCGATGCCGGCCAAGCCGTCCTTCATGATCCATACCGGCGACATCACCCATTTGTCGAAGGTCACCGAGTTCGATAACGCCGAGCGCATCATCTCGCAGACCAAGCTCGACGTGCACTACGTGCCGGGTGAGCACGACTTCATCGACGAGGAGGTGAAGCTCTATCGCGAACGCTACGGCCGCGGCACCAAGGGGCACGGCTGGTATTCCTTCGACGCCGGCGGCGTGCATTTCATCGGCCTCGTCAACGTCGTCGACCTCAAGGCTGGCGGCCTCGGCAATCTCGGCGCCGAGCAGCTCGCCTGGCTCGAAGACGATCTGCGCGGCAAGTCGAAATCGACGCCGATCGTGTTGTTCGCCCACATCCCGTTGTGGACGGTCTACCCGCAATGGGGCTGGGGCACCGAAGAGGGCGGCCGCGCGCTGGAATACGTCAAGGGTTTTGGCTCGGTCACCGTGCTCAACGGGCACATCCATCAGGTGATGCAGAAGGTCGAGGGCAACGTCACCTTCCACACCGCGCGCTCGACCGCCTTCCCGCAGCCGGCGCCGGGGGCCGCTCCCTCGCCCGGACCGATGAAGGTCGAGGACGCAAGGCTGCGCTCCATGCTCGGCGTTGCCAGCATCAACTTCAAGCAGAACGAGCAGCGCCTCGCCATCATCGACACGCCGCTCCAGGGCTGAGAGAAGGGCTGATCATGAAGACAATTAACCGCCGCGACTTCGGAGTCGACCTCGGTCTCGCTTTGGCCGCGGCCATCCTGCTGCCCGCAACGACTGCCCGCGCCGACGACATGGAGGTACATATCGACAATTTCGTCTTCCAGCCGGCCGAGCTCAAGATCAAGGCCGGCACCACCGTGACCTGGACCAACCGGGACGACATCCCCCACACTATCGTCTCGGCCGGCAAGTTCAGGTCCAAGACCCTGGACACCGACGACAAGTTCTCGTTCACCTTCACCAATGCGGGCGATTACAAATATTTTTGTTCGTTGCATCCGCACATGACGGGGATGATCAAGGTTGAGTAATATCTCGAGCCGAGACATCAACGTCTTGCCCGGCCGGTGGTCCCACGCCGGCCGGGCTCGGACGTCTTCGATCGCGGCAGAAGAAGCAAAGCAAGAGGCAAAGCGAGGAGCGATGCCCGCCACCGACGATTTGCAGAAGGCGCAGCGCTTCCGCGAAGCGGCACTGCCCCATCTCGACGACGTCTACACGCTCGCGCGCTACCTCCTGCGCGATGCCTCCGACGCCGAGGATGCGGTGCAGGAGTGCTATCTGCGCGCGCTGAAGCACTTTGACAGTTATCGCGGGCCGGCGATGAAACCCTGGCTGTTCGCGATCCTGCGCAACGTCTGCAACGCCGAATATGCGCGGCGGGCGCATAGGCCCAGCGCGATCGAGGATACACCCGGCGCGGCTGAGCAGACGCCGATCTGGCAGGAGAGCGAGGCAAGCCCGGAAACCGAAGTGCTGCGCAGCCGCGATGCCGGCGCGATCCGCAAGCTGATCGACACGCTCGCCGAACCGTTCAAGGAGACCTTCGTGCTGCGGGAGATCAACAACCTGTCCTATCGTGAAATCGCCGAGACGGTCGGTGCGCCCATCGGCACCGTGATGTCCCGCCTCGCCCGCGCGCGCGCCATGCTGCGGGCGGCCTGGACGGCGGAAGAGGAGCAAGCAAGATGATCTGCGACGAAGCAAGAATCCTGCTTCACGCGCTGCTCGACAATGAGCTCGATGCCGGCCACGCGCGCGAGGTCGAAGCGCATATCGCGAGCTGCCCGGCCTGCGCCGCCGAGCTCGCCGCGCAGCGCGAAATGCAGCGCGTGCTCGCCGACACCGATTTGCGCTACACCGCGCCCGCGAGCCTCCGCGCTCGGATCGAGGCGTCACTGCCGCAAGCACAGCACCAGCCCACGCGCCGCTCCTTGCTGCGCGGCTTTGCGATGGGCTCGGCCGTCTCCGCGCTCGCCGCCTCCGGCGTCGTCGCATTGGTACTGCGCCAGGATGATCAGCAGCGCATCCTGTCGGAGGTCGTCTCCGCGCATCTGCGCTCGCTCCAGGCCGGCCACCTCACCGACGTGGTCTCGACCGACCAGCACACGGTCAAGCCGTGGTTCAACGGCAAGCTCGACGTCGCCCCGCCCGTGATCGATCTCACGGCGCAGGGCTTCACACTGGTCGGCGGCCGGCTCGACTATATCGATGCGCGCGCCATCGGCGCGGTCGTCTACCGGCGCCGGCAGCACGTCATCAACCTGTTCGTGTCGCAGACATCGAACGTGGAATATCGCACGCCGAAGACCGAGACCATGCAAGGCTTCAACTGCCGCCGCTGGGGCAATCGCGGCCTGAATTTCTGGGCCGTCAGCGATATCGCCGCCGACGAGCTCGCCGAGTTCGTCGACAAGTTCGAGGCGGCGATGAAGGCGAATGCGGAGGGGTAGATTCACCCCGCACCGTCATTGCGAGGAGCGAAGCAATCCAGACTGCCTCCGCCGAGATAGTCTGGATTGCTTCGCGGAGCCTGTCATCGGGCCGCGCTTCGCGCGGACCCATTGGCTCGCAATGACGAGCGTTGAGACGGATCGGCGAAACTACGCCGACCGTCTCACCGCGTTGTCCACCAGGGTCTTGCCGAGCGACCAGATCGCGCCGGGGACCTTGTGGCTGCCGGCGATGACGTCGTCGAAGGCGCGCTCGATCCAGCTGCAGTCTTCTTCGGTGATGGTGAGCGGCGGCAGCAGCTTGATGGTGTGGCTGCCGTGGCCGGCGACCTGGGTCAGGATCTTGTGATCCTTGAACAGCGGCACCGTGATGAGCTGGCAGAACAGGCCCTTGTTGGCGGTCTCCAGCACGTTCCAGGAGGCGCGAAGGCGCAGCGATTTCGGCGGGCCGAACTCGATGCCGATCATCAGGCCCTTGCCGCGGACTTCCTTCAACAGCTCGTAGCCGGGCACCATGCGCGTCAGCGCGAGGCGCAGCTCGGCGCCGCGCTTGGCGGCGGACTCGATCAGCTTCTCGGACTCCATCACGTCGAGCGTGGCGATGCCCGCAGCCATCGCGAGGTCATTCTTGGAGAAGGTGGAGCCGTGCACCACCGCACGGTCCATCTGGTTGAAGATCTTGTCGAAGATGGCCTTGCGCGTCAGCACCGCGCCAACCGGCACGTGGCCGCCCGACAGCGACTTCGACAGCAGCACCATGTCGGGCTCAACGTTCCAGTGCTCGACCGCAAGGAAGCGGCCGGTGCGGCCCATGCCGGTCTGGATCTCGTCGGCGACGAACAGCGTACCGTATTTCTTGCAGAGCGCGGCCGCGCCGGGCAGGAACTCGTCGGTGGGCATGTTGACGCCCTTGCCCTGGATCGGCTCGACGACGAAGGCCGCGACCTCGCGTGAGGCCAGCGCCTTTTCCAGCGCGGCCAGATCGTTGAACAGGATCGGGGTGCAGCCTGGCAGCAACGGCTCGAAACCGGTACGGAAGTTCGAGTCGCCCGTGAGCGACAGCGCGCCATAGGTCAGGCCGTGATAGCCGTGGGCGCAATAGACGATGCCGGGACGGCCGGTCGCGCCGCGCGCGAATTTGATCGCTGCCTCGACGCATTCTGCGCCGGAATTTGCGAAGAACGCCTTGTCGAGATAGGGGACGTATTTCAGAAGCCGCTCGGCGAGCACGCCGGCGAGCGTCGAGACGTCGAACTGGACGAGGTTCGGGAGGTCGGCATCGAGCACGCTCTTGAGCGCCTCGCGCATGACCGGATGATTGCGCCCGATCGCAAACACGCCGAATCCGGACAACAGGTCGAGATAGCGCGCGCCCTCGCGATCGTAGAGGTACTGCCCCTGCCCCTTCTGGAAGCCGACATCGTAGCCGATGGTCTTGAGAACCCGAACGAACTGCTCGTTCAGATACCGATTATGCAGGGCGCTGCGCTGGGCCTGACGGTCCGCGAAGAGCTCAGACATGTCTGGATTTGGACTGTGCATCCGCTACATACTTCGGTTGAGGGCCGTCTAGTCAACTGAAAACGGACCGCTATCGAAACGCTCTGTGCAGCCTTTTGCCCTTTTTCGGACCATCTTCGCAAGCACAGCTTTAAACCATGTTGCACTGCCAAGGAACTATCATGCGTTTAGCCCTTTACACCGGAATAATACTGGCTGGCGGTTACACCTGTCTGACCCCCGCGCTCGCCGCAGACCCGACCGGGGAGTGGCGGGTCGCCGACGGCATTGCCAACATCCGTGTCGCCCAATGCAATGGCAGCATGTGGGGTGCCGTCTCCTGGGAAAAGCAGCCCGGAGGCCGCGACGAGAATAACCCGGATGTATCAAAAAAGAACAGGCCAACGCTGGGCATGCCCACCCTGATCGACATGAAGAAGAAGCCCGGCGTCGAGGAGTGGGAAGGACAGGTCTACAACGCCAAGGACGGCCAGCTTTACAGCGCGACCATCACGCCGGCCGGTACCGACCAGCTTGAAATCAAGGGCTGTGTGATGGGCTTCCTCTGTGGGGGCGAGACCTGGACCCGGGTTGGTCCGCCGATCCCCTTGAGCCCCGCCAACGCCATGGCCAAGGGCGCGCCGAAGTCCACCGGCGCGGCGCCGAAAGCCAGGGTACGACGGGCGCCACAGCAGCTGCCCCGGCAGCGCCGAAGGCCGCCGGCGCAGCCAAGCCCAGTCAGAAGGGCGCCGCCGACCCGGTCGGCGACATCTGCCTACTCCCTGAGATTGCGGGGTTTGCCCATTAGGGCCGGCTGGAACAGCAGCACGGCGGCAAGCGTCGTCACCAGCGACAGTGCGAGCAGCTTGCCCATGCTGGACGTGCCGGGATGGCTCGACAGCCACAGGCTGCCGAACGCGGTTGCCGTCGTCAGCGCGCTGAAAAAGATCGCACGTGTCAGGCTGGTCTGGAGCAGATTCGTCCTGCCCGAGCGCCACGCCACGACATAATAGATCTTGAAGGCGACGCCGACGCCAAGCAGCAGCGGGAATGCGACGATGTTGGCGAAGTTGAGCGGCAGGCCGACCAACACGCAGATCTCGAGCGTCACCGCGCCGGCAACCAGGAGCGGCACCAGCGTCATCAGTACGTCGACGAACCGCCGCAACGTGATCCACAGGAGCAGGCCGATCACCAGCAGTGCATAGACGCCGGCATGGATGAACGCCTTCACCACGGTGTCGCCGGATTTCAGGATCGAGACCGGCCCGCCGATCGCGGTCGGCTCGGCCGCGAGCACGGCAGCGGCAAACTTGCGCAGCGTGTCGTTGTCATTGGGATCGCCCTTGGGCAGCGCCTCGACGCGGATGACGCCGTCCTTGCTCTTCCAGGCGCTGACGAGATCCGCCGGCAGTGACTTCAGGGTCACCGGCTCGGCCTGCAGCGCGTTTTTGAGCTGGTCGAACACGATCTTCATCGGTGTGACGAACACGTCCTGCGCCTTGTTGCGCGTGGCCTCGTCGGAATTAGCGAGCTTCTCGAGCGCGTCGGCCAGCCGGCGCGAGGCGAGCGCACCCGGTCCCTTCGCATCGCCCGCGGTCCGGCGCAGATTGTCGACCGAGGATTTCAGCGATTCGACGTTTTCCTGGTCCGACGGCGCTGCGTCGATCTGGTCGGGATTGAGCGCGGGATTCAAGACCTTGGCGCCCTGCGCGAGCAGCTTCAGCTTCGGCGGCTGGTCCTGTGGCACGAAGCTGTCGAGTGACATCACCCGCAATACCTCGGGCACCTTCTCCAGCTTCGCCTCGACCTGCTTTGCCTGCTCTTCCGACGTCGTCATCACGTTGATGGCATTGGCGCCGGTGTTGGGATCCTTGCGCAGGTCGAGGAAGGTCGCGATCGATTCGGCATGCGGATTGCGCAGGTTCATCGGGTTGAAGTCGAACTTCATGAAGTAGAGCAGCGGCAGGCCGCCGAGCGCCAGCAGCAGCGTGCCGCCGACGATCAGCACGCGGTGCTTTTCGAGGAAGTGATCGAGCGGCGCCAGGAAGGCGTAACCGACGGGCTCCGGCTCGCCGGGCGGGTTCAACAGCTTCAACAGCGCCGGCAGCACGGTGATCGACGAGAGGAACGCGACCAGCATGCCGACGCCGGCGATCTGGCCGAGCTCGGAGATGCCCTTGTAGTCGGTCGGCATGAAGCAGAGGAAGCCCGCGGCCGTTGCCATCGCCGCGAGCGACAGCGGCACCGCCGAGCGCTTGGCCGCCAGCACCAGCGCGCCCGAGAGATCGTCGTGCTTGTAGCGCTCGGAGCGGTAGCGGACGCTGTACTGGATGCCGAAATCGACGCCGAGGCCGACGAACAGCACCGCAAACGCGATCGACAGCAAATTGAGCGAGCCGACCATCATCAGACCGGCCGCGGTCGTGATCGCAAGACCCACGAAGAGATTGACGAACACCGCGAAGATGATCTTCGCCGAATGCAGCGCCAGCCACAGGATGAGCAGCACGACGAGAACCGTGCCGATGCCATTGACGACCGCGCCCTCCTGGACGGTCGCGTATTCCTCGTTGGCGATCGGGACCGGGCCGGTCAGCCGCACCCGCGCCTGGTATTTGGTCGGGAAATCCAGATCCGCTGCGGCCTTGCGGATCGCGTCGGTGGCGCCCTTGCCCGGCTCCAGCGCGTTGTAGTCGAGGATCGGCTTGAACTCGATGAAGGCGCGCTTGTCCGAATCCTTCAGCGGCTCGTCGCTGACGAGCTCGCGCCAGGAGAAGCTCGCATTGCCCCTGTTGAGCACGGTCTCGACCGTCTGCGCGATCAGGTTGAAGGGCCGCTCGGTGTTGTCGAGCTTGACCTGGCCGCGCTTGACGCCGGCAAGTCCGGTCTCGAGCGCGCCGGTCAGGCCGCGGATCGAGGGGTCGCCCGCCATGATCTCGATCAGGGGCGCCGCCGATTCGAACTGACCGGTGATCTTGCCGACCTCCTCGGTCGGCAGGAACAACAGGCCGTTCTTCTCGAAGAACTCGCCGCTGCCGAGCTGCTGCATCGATTGGAAGTTGGTCTTGTCGTCCTTGAGCTTGGCAAAGAGCGCGTCCGCTGCCGCGCTCGCCATCTCGGGCGTCTTGGCCTCGACGACCGCCGTGATGGTCGCGTCGCGGTCAAAGGCGCGGTCGAACTGCTGGTCGCGCTGGCGCCAGTCCAGATTCTGGGCAATCAGCGAATTGATGTCGGTGTTGATGGCGAAGTGGCGCGCAGCGTAATAGCCCGCTCCCACCGACAGCAGGAGCCCGAAAATGACGACGAGGGAGGCAAACCGGGTACAGGCCCTGACTATGGCAACGACGACGCTTTGCAGCACTTCTTTTCTTTCTGCGGTTAACAGCTTGCCGGAAACGCCCGCTGTTTATCGGAGTTCCCGGGCGAAACCTATTGCTGTTTGAGTGGTTCTCGCCGCGACAAGGTTCGAGGTAAACGGCGGAGGACCCGTAGCAAAATCATGCGGGGCGGTCGGTATAGCCGGGGAGTTGAGGCGGGAAAGTGACGAAAGAGTGAGCCAAATGTCGCCATGTTGCTCACCGGGAATGACCTACCAAAATACCATCGAACTGCCTTTGTCTGGGAACCCAAGGGTCGTTCGACTTCCCTTGCTGCCGATTTTTTGACACAAAGTATTGCGCCTCCATGCGCCGGAGCCCAACGGGGGTGGGCGGCTAGCGCTGCGCGAGATCAATGGTGCGGATATTGCACCTCATTGGTCAGTATCGGGGTGCTGCCGGGAACTTTGAAGCGGATTGGTGCAACTTGCGTGATGGGCGTCCAATGGAAGTTTATCTGGCGCAGCCGCGCGGCTTCTGCGCGGGCGTGGTGCGTGCGATCGAGATCGTGGAACGGGCGCTGGAGAAGTACGGCCCGCCCGTCTACGTGCGCCATGAGATCGTGCACAACAAATACGTGGTCGAGAGCCTGAAGAACAAGGGCGCGATCTTCGTCGAGGAATTGACCGAAGTGCCGCCCAAGGCGGTGACCGTTTTCAGCGCCCATGGCGTCGCCCGCAGCGTCGAGGAAGAGGCCGCCGCGCGCGACCTTCCGGTGCTGAACGCCACCTGCCCCCTGGTCACGAAAGTTCACAATCAGGGGAAGCGCTACATCACCAAGGGCCGCACGCTGATTCTGATCGGCCATGCCGGCCACCCCGAGGTCGAGGGCACGATGGGCCAGGTCCCGGGGCCAGTGCAGCTTGTTCAAAGCGTTGAAGAGGTTAACGCCCTGACGCTGCCGGCGGATACGCCAATGGCCTACATCACCCAGACCACCCTGTCGGTCGACGACACCAAGGACATCATCGCGGCCCTCCAGGCCCGCTTTACAGATATTCAAGGTCCGGATATCCGGGATATCTGCTATGCGACACAGAACCGCCAAACTGCGGTAAGGGATTTGAGCAAGCTGGTCGACGTGATCTTGGTGGTGGGCGCTGCCAACAGCTCGAACTCGAACCGGCTCCGCGAAATCGGCACCGAAGCCGGCGTCGCGAGTTATTTGATTGCCGACGGCAGCGAGCTCAATCCGGCGTGGTTGAAGGATGCCAGGACCGTCGGCGTCACGGCCGGCGCTTCGGCGCCCGAGGTACTCGTGGATGACGTGATTGAAGCGATGCGGCGGATCGGACCAGTGAAGGTCTCGGTGTTGCCGGGCCGCGAGGAAAACATCGAATTCCGGCTTCCGGCCCAATTGGCTGCGAGCTGACCCATCCGAATTCAAAGCCCAGAAAGAAACTTGTAATGGCTATCCCGTTCTTCAAGGAAATGCGTATCGGCGGCTATTTGCTCAAGCAGAAACTGCTTGGCCGCAAACGCTATCCGCTCGTGCTGATGCTGGAGCCGCTGTTTCGTTGCAACCTCGCCTGCGTCGGCTGCGGCAAGATCGATTATCCCGATGCGATCCTCAACCGTCGCATGACGGCGCAGGAGTGCTGGGATGCCGCCGACGAATGCGGCGCGCCGATGGTCGCGATTCCCGGCGGCGAGCCGCTGATCCACAAGGAGATCGGCGAGATCGTGCGCGGCCTCGTCGCGCGCAAGAAGTTCGTCTCGCTCTGCACCAACGCGCTGCTGCTCGAGAAGAAGCTCGATCTGTTCGAGCCCTCCCCGTATCTGTTCTTCTCGGTGCATCTCGACGGCCTGCGCGATCACCACGACAAGGCGGTGTCGCAGAAGGGCGTGTTCGACCGCGCCGTCTCCGCGATCAAGGCGGCCAAGGCGCGCGGCTTCACCGTCAACGTCAACGCCACCATCTTCGACGGCCATCCGGCCGAGGAGATCGCGAAATTCCTCGACCTCACCGTCGAGCTCGGCGTCGGCGTCTCGATGTCGCCGGGCTACGCCTATGAGCGCGCGCCGGACCAGGAGCACTTCCTCAACCGCACCAAGACCAAGAAGCTGTTCCGCGACGTCTTCGCGATGGGCAAGGGCAAGAAGTGGAATTTCATGCACTCCGGCCTTTTCCTGGACTTCCTCGCCGGCAACCAGGAATACGAGTGCACGCCGTGGGGCATGCCCGCGCGCAACATCTTTGGCTGGCAGAAGCCCTGCTACCTGCTCGGTGAAGGCTACGCGAAAACCTTCAAGGAGCTGATGGACACCACCGACTGGGACAGCTACGGCACCGGTCGTTACGAGAAGTGCGCCGACTGTATGGCCCATTGCGGCTACGAGCCGACCGCGGCCACCGCAGCCCTCCACAACCCGCTGAAGGCGATGTGGGTGTCGCTGCGCGGCATCAAGACCTCCGGCCCGATGGCGCCGGAGATCGACATGTCCAAGCAGCGCCCGGCGCAGTACATCTTCTCGGAGCAGGTCCAGAAGAAGCTCTCGGAGATCCGCAAGGACGAGGCGGCTGCCGCGCAGGCAAAGGCCGCGCAGAAGGCTTCGACCGCCGCGTAAGCGCGCGAATCGGCACCAACGAAAAACGGCCCGGTCGCGAATCGCGACCGGGCCTTTTCTTTTGTTCAGCTCAGGCGCCAGGGAAAGAGCAGCGCGGTGCGTAGACTGCGCTCCCTCCCTCGTCACTGGCCCGGGAGCCCTCCTGCAAAAAGTGAAAAAACAACCCCATGCACAGTAGAAACGCGGCCGCCGAACGGCACATCGTTGCATCCGGCTAAATCATTGCCGCGCCGAGGAAATCAACGGCAAATGGGCAAAGGTCGCGGCCTCGGCGACGAGGAGCGATCTTCGCAAACGCGACGACAGACGATGGCCAATTGGACCAACGCGCAGAAGTCGCTCAGGAATTACAATTCAAGGCCAGCGCGGATTTCGAATTTTACGAATATCGTTTGACCCGTCGGGCAAAACAGTGGCACTATCCCATGCTGGCCCCTTTCGAAAGCGGCACCAACTGGTCGCCTCTTGCTGCTACAGGTTCCTCGAAACGCCTGTCACTGTAATTATCGTGTCTCACTTCAGGGGTGCAGTCCACCACTGTCACCGTAATTCAGATATTGGGAGCATACGATCCGGGATGAAGTCGATTTCGCCCGGCATGTCGACTACGTCCACATCAATCCGGTCAAGCATGGGCTCGTCGACCGGGTACGCGACTGGGCACTGTCCTCGTTTCATCGTCACGTGGAGCTTGGCAATTATCCAGCCGATTGGGCCGGCGATCAGTCGGACGATGGCCGCGATTACGGAGAGCGGGGATAGAAAGCGATGGGTTTCGCAAGGGCTTAACCCATCCTACGGGTGATTGTCTCAGGAGTTATCGCGTCTCGCAATTTCGTAGTGATCCCGCAATGACTCAAACAGTTCAATGAATGCCTTAGCTCCAAGCAAGAGGTCGTCGCTGTCGAATGTTCGTTTGTATTCGACGACTCCCGGAATCAATCGATCGAAAGTTTCCAAATTTGTGATCTCAAAGGCGAGCTTCGGATCATTCTCACAGTAGATCTTGAAGATTACCGGCGGCCCAATGCAGAAATGATTTCCTCCGGTATCGAGCCCGACTTCAAAAGTCAGGGCGTCATCAGAGTCTGCAACTGTCTTCAGCCATCGATTGCGGCGGCGCGTGAAGCCAAGCGCCCTACAGAACTCATCTGCAAAAGGAGCAAAATCGCGCTTCTTTCCGGACCACGTGACTGGTTTGATACCCAGACGCTCTCTTTCAGGTTCACGTAGACTTCGGAAAAAGGCAGTCTCACCTTCACGAAATGCTGCGTCGAAGTAGATTTTCTTGTAGCGCTCAAACAAGCACGGGACCAACGGTGGCGCTCGAAAGGGTTCTTCAACGACCCTCTTGAGAAAAAGTTCGTCCAGAAGGCGCGAGCGATACCGCGGCTGGACAACGAACTTCCTCGTATCGGGGTCGCCCCGTCCGAGCGATTGCATCGTTTCCAGAGCGACGTCATCCCAATATCGATTGAGAATATCCGTCTGGTCCTCGCCGCAGGAAGCAATGACCCTTTGTTGCCAGGCCCGGTGGAGCGAATAACCGCGTGCCTCGAAGGCAAGCTGTGTCGGACGCCGGCCGGGCCAGGTTTCCATTCTTCGCAGAAGCCGATGCTCTTCCATGGGCCGGTGTTCCTCCCATTACTCATCTAAATTGGAGGCTCATGGCCGCTCGCGCGATGGTGCGATCGCCGCCGAACAGAACCTCGACCACCGCATGAGTACAAAAGAAAAAAGGCCCGGTTGCTATCGCGACCGGGCCTTTTTCTTTTCTCAGCTCTCCGTCCCCGCTCAGGCCGCCTCGGAGACCAGCACCTCGCTGCCGACCAGCTCGGTGCCGATCAGGTAGTCGCGGCAGCCGCGCAAGCTACGCAGGGCGCGGTTGAAGTCGAGGCCGGTCGAGACCAGCGCATGCAGCGTCGCCGGGTTGCGCACGATGCCGCGCAGCACGGCCGCAAGGTCGATCTGGCCGTTCGGCTTGATGGCGGCGCGGGCGAGTGCCGGCAGCGCGCGATGGGCGGGGTCGCTGATGACGCGGACCGCGGCAAAGGGCAGCCCGGCCTCGGCGGCATAGGCGGCCGCGATGTGGCTCTCCATGTCGACGGCGGCTGCTCCCGTCTCCGAATGCAGCGCTGCCTTGCAGGAGCGCCCGGTGACCACTTGCTCGGCACCGGCGAGGCTGCCGCGCACCACACGGCGGCGTCCCGAGGTCAGGCGGTCGATGAGGTCGTCGCCGAGCGACAGGCCGGCGGCCCAGCGGGTGTCGCCGGACAGCACTTCGGTTGCCAGCACGACGTCGCCGGAGCGCAGCGTCGGGTCGAGCCCGCCGGCCACGCCGAACGAGATCACGCCGCGAATCGTCTCGGGATCCACCACCGTCAGCAGCGCCCGCAGCTGGCTAGGGCTGCTGGATGAACAGATGACCGCCATTCCCGGCCCGGCTGCAATGCGGGCTTCCTGAACCAGTCCAGTCACGATCAGTATCGGCCGCGGGTCGATGGCATTACCCGCGGTAAAATAGTCCCCCGTCCCCAAAGTCACATTCCGACCCCTACCACCCTGCTGTTGGTGTTCCGCAAGTTCCGATACCGCGCCAGCGCCCACAGCGGGAAGAACTTTGGGTAACCATGATACCGTAGATAGAACACGCGGGGGAAGCCTGTGGCGGTGTACCGCTGCTCGTCCCACAGTCCTTTTTTGTTTTGTGTTGCAATCAGGTACTCCACCCCGCGGGCGACGGCCGGGTGATCAACCTCGCCCGCCGCCATCAGGGCAAGCAAAGCCCATGCCGTTTGCGAGGCGGTCGACGGCGCAGCCTCCCAGCCCTTGTAATCTAGGCGATAGCTGACGGCGTCCTCGCCCCAGCCGCCGTCCTCGTTCTGGATCGAGGCCAGCCAGGCCGCGGCTTTGCGAATCATGGGGTCCTTGTGGTGGACGCCGGCCATGTTGAGGGCACAGAGCACCGACCAGGTGCCATAGATGAAGTTCATGCCCCAGCGGCCGTACCAGGAGCCCTCCGGGTGCTGGGTCTTGCGGAGATAGGCAACGCCATCGGCCACGTGCTTGCTGGTCTTCTCGGTCTCGCCGAGCTGGGCCAGCATCGAGATGCAGCGCGCGGTGACATCCTCGGTCGGCGGATCGAGCAGCGCGCCGTGGTCGGAGAACGGAATGTTGTTCAGATAATATTCGAGGTTGTTGACGTCGAAGGCGGCCCAGCCGCCGTCGTCGCTCTGCATGCCCTCGATCCACTCCCGGCCGCGGTCGATCGCGGCGTCATAGCCGGTCACCCCGTGCTCCCGGCGCATGCGGTCCATCGACATCACCACGACAGCGGTGTCGTCGAGATCGGGATAATGGGCATTGTTGTACTGGAAGGCCCAGCCGCCGGGGCGCACGTCGGGCCGCTTCGCCGCCCAGTCGCCCTTCACCTCGAGCTCCTGCTTCGGGATCAGCCAGTCGAGTCCACGCTTGGCGGCCGGCACGGCTTGCGCGTTGCCAGCTTCCAGCAGCGCATGCGCAGTCAGCGTCGTATCCCACACCGGCGAAACGCAGGGCTGGCAATAGGCCTCGTCGTCCTTGATTACCAGCAGCTTGTCGATGCCGCGGCGCGTGATCGCGCGCGGCGGATAATTCGCGTCCTTGCCGAGCGCGTCGTACATCATGACGATGTTGGCCATGGGCGGATAGATCGCGCCCATGCCGTCCTCGCCGTTGAGCCGCTCCTCGATGAAAGCGAGCGCCGCATCGATCGCGCGCTTGCGCAGGCTCTTGGGAAACATCGGCTCGATCACGCGCAGAATCGCATCGAGCGAGCGAAAGAGCAGGAACCAGGCCATGCTCTGGTGTGGCGCCTTCGCGGTCATGCCGATCGAACGCGGATCCTGCAGGAATAGCTCGTCGATGCCGATCCCTTTCGGATTCTTCGCGCGCGGCTTCAGCGCGGCGATCACCATCAGCGGCACCATGGTGGTGCGCGCCCAATAGGAGATCTTGTTGAGGTGGAACGGCGACCAGAACGGCAGCAGCACGATCTCGATCGGCAGCACCGGCACCGCGCTCCAAGTCACCACGCCGAATGTCGCGAGCAGGAAGCGGGTGAAGACGTTGCTATGAATCGCACCGCCGCGGGCATGAATGGCCTCGCGCGCACGCACCATGTGCGGGGCATCGATGGAATCGCCGATCATCTTCAGCGCGAAATAGGCCTTCACGCTGGCGCTCATGTCGAACTCGCCGTCATGCACCAGCGGCCAGCCGCCATGGGCGCCCTGGACGCGGCGCAGATAGTTGCCGATCTTGGCCTCGAGCACCGTGTCGACGGGCTCGGCGAGATAATGGCGCAGCAGGATATACTCGGCCGGAATCGTGCAGTCGGCCTCGAGCTCGAACACCCAATGGCCGTCCGATTGCTGGAAGCCGAGGACACCTTGCGTTGCCGATGCAATGCTCGATTCCAAGCTGCTCGGATCCAGGGCTTCGCGGCTGGTCGCGTTCACGGAATCCATGTCGCTCGATTGCTCCGATAGTCGATTGAAAGTGACCGGGACATTTGCCCGTCAGGGCCGCTGTGCGGCGAGAATCAGATCGGCGGCGCGATCGCCCGACCGGACCGATCCCTCGATGGTTGCAGGCAATCCCGTAGCAGTCCAATCCCCGGCGAGGAACAGGTTTTTCAGCGCGGTGACCGGCGCCGGACGCAGGGCATTCTGCGCTGGCGTCGCGGCAAAAGTGGCGCGGCGCTCGCGCACGATCTGCCAAGGGGGCAATTGAGGGGACAGCTCGCCGGAGAGGCCGCCGGCCTTGCAGACGTCGTCCCAGATCGCCTGCGCGAGCTCCTCGCGCGGCATGTCGACCAGGCGATCGCCGTTGCTGATGGTGACGGAAAGCCGGTTCGGGAACGCGAACAGCCATTCCACCACGCCGCCGATCACGCCGAGGATCGGCGCAGAGCCCGGCGGTGGCTCGAAGCGGAAATGCGCGTTCACGATGGCGCGGAATTCGGTCGGCGTCTTCAGGCCGGGCAGCAAGCTCGCGGCAGCGCGCGGCGGCACCGCCATCACGATGACGTCACCCTCGCTGAGCTGGATCACGTCCTCGCCGCCGAAATTCAGCGCACCGACCTTGCCGTCACTGGTCGCAAACGAACGCAGTTCATGGCCAAGCTGAACCGTGTGGCCGCGCTCAGCCAAGAATTTCACCGCAGGCTCGATCAGCACGGCACTGAGGCCGTCGCGCGCGATCAGGGGACGGCAGGCCTGCCCGCCCGCGAGCAGCGTCTCGCGCACGATCGCGCCGGCGAGCCCGGCCGAGCCCTCGGGCGGATCGACGTTGAGCGCCGCGAGCAGCAGCGGCTGCACCAGACGCTGATAGAGGATGCCCTCGCAAGGAATCGACTTGCCGACCAGCGTCTCCTCCGACGCCCAGACCAGCGGCGCCAGCTTGAGATAGTCGGTGAGGCTGGTGTCAGGCACGCGGCGGCTCTCGTCGAGCACCCAGGTCGGCAGCCGGCCATCGCCGAGATCGATCTGCCAGCGCTGCCCGGTCTTGATGTCGACGAAGGGAAACTGCGCGCGCTCGGGGCCGACGAGGCCCGCCTCGGTGCCGATCGCGCGCGCATAGGCGCGCGCATGGCTGTTGCCCGACAGCAGCAGATGATTGCCGTTGTCGATGGTGAGATTGGTGGCGCCGTCGAAATAGGACCGGCAGCGGCCGCCGGCCTGATGTGTCGCCTCGTGCACGGCAACCTTGAAGCCGGCATTGGCGAGCCGCACGGCGGCGGAGAGGCCGGAAATTCCAGCACCGATGATGTGAGCTGTCTTTTGCATCAGATGAAAGCGTAACGGAGCAGGATGAGGATGCGTGTGATCTTCGATACACGTACCGGCTCGCGCGGCGCGTTGAAGCCGCGCGCGATCAGGAGGTCCAGAATGGAATGATAGTATTTCGACATGATCCGCGGCGCGCGCACGGTGCGGCGCTTGCTGCGGTTCATGATCTCGTCCGACTTCTCGAAATGCGATTTCGCGCGCTGCGCCAGCGGCAGGCAGACCTTCGGCAGCGCGCGCTCGGTGATGACACGGCTGGGATCGTTGGAGGTGATGCCGGCATGCAGCAGCGCCTCGCGCGGCAGATAGAGCCGGCCGAGGCCGGCGTCCTCGTCGATGTCGCGCAGGATGTTGGTGAGCTGGAGCGCGCGGCCGAGATGATGGGCGAGCAGGATGCCGTCTTCTTCCGGCAGGCCGAACACCCGCACCGACAGGCGCCCCACGGCGCTGGCGACGCGATCGCAGTAGAGATCGAGCGTCGCGATGTCGGGCGCGCGAATGTCCTGCGGCACGTCCATCTCCATGCCGTCGACGATGGCGAGGAAATCCTCGCGCTTCAGCCCGAAGGTCTTCACCGAGGCGACGTAGTCGTTCAGCCGCGGTGGCGGATGGCCCTGATAGAGCGCATCGATGTCGTTGCGCCACTGCTGAAGCGCGGCGAGCCGCTCCTCGCGCGGGCCGTCGGAATCGGCGATGTCGTCGACCTGGCGACAGAAGCTGTAGATCTGGAACATCGCTTCGCGCTGGTCACGCGGCAGGATGCGCATCGCGGCGTAGAACGAGCTGCCGGATGCGGTCGAGCCATAATTGGCGCCGGGCGAGGCCGCCTCAAGCGTCATGTGCAGTCCCCGGTCTGGAAATGGCCTTGCGTCCGATCGCGCGGCGGCCGACTTCGCCGATCATGCCGGCGAGGCTGAAGGTGAGCAGCTCGAGCTTGTTCAGATGCACGCGCTCGCGCAGGGGATCGCGTACCTTGAGCAGGCGCACGATGCGGTCGGCATAGGCCTGGATCACCGAAATGTCGACGCCGAGACGGAAGTCCCTCACCTCCGCGCTGAGCGACTTGCTCTCGTTCAGCAGCGCTTCGTTGCGCACGGCGAGCGCCTGAAGGCAGGCCAGCATCGCCGGCGGCGACTGCGTCAGCCCGAGCTGCTCGACCGAGGCGCCGCTCGCGGCCAGCGCATCGCGCGGCAGATAGACGCGGTTCAGCTCGCGAAAATCCTTGCCGCAATCCTGGAGGTGGTTGTTGATCTGGAGCGCCGCGCAAAGCGCATCCGAGGCAGCCCAGGTCGACGTGCTCTCGCCATGGACATCGAGCATGAAGCGGCCGACCGGCATCGCCGAGTAGCGGCAATAGTGGATGACTTCGTCCCAATTCTCGTAGCGGAGCTTGGTCACGTCCATGCGGAAGGCGATGAGCACGTCGAGCGCATGGCGCGGCGCCATGCCGCGCTCGGCCAGCGCATGGCGCAGGGTGACGGCTTCGGCCTGGGTGTCGCCCTTGCCGAGCAGTTCCGCCTCGAGCAGGTCGAGATAAGCGAGCTTCTCGTCGGGCGGCAGCGTCGCATGGTCGGCAATGTCGTCGGCGGTGCGGACGAAATTGTAATAGGCCAGAATCAGCGCGCGATGACGCGGATGAATGATCCAGGACGCGACGGGAAAATTCTCGTCGCGGTCACCCTTGCCGGATCGCAATTCGCTCGCAGAGGTCATCGAGGGCTGGTTTACAATCGTTTGGACAGGAAGGGCTTTTTCACTCGCGCGGGCTCATGCCGGCAGTGCCGCCGCGGCCCCCCATATAGGGGAATACGGCCGCAAAACCAATCCTGTCTCTCGATGGCTGCCCTTCGCGGATCGCACCCAAAAAGGCGGCCCGGGAGCCGCCTTTGTGGGCCAGCGGTCGAGCTTACTGGTTGTGGTTCTTCAGGACCTGGTCGCAGGCCTGCGAGATCTTGGCCCGGTTCTCCTTGAGGCAGGCCAGGACGGTGAAATCGCCCTGGTCGATGACCGGACGGCAGAACTTCTGCACATCGCGCGTGCAGGCCTTCTGCTCGGCGTCCGTGCCACGCCCTTGCTGAGCGAGCGCAGCCGTCGAAAGGGAGGCCGACAGCAGGGTGAGAGCGACGAGAAGCTTACGCATTGTATTCCTTCATTCTGACGGCAGAATCGCACCGATCCCGGGCTGCACAGGGCGGATGGCCGGAACGGATTGTTCTGATGGCAAGTCGCCGCGGGAGGTGCGGCCTCAGAGAAGGCACAAGCACTGGCAAATGCGGCCAAATTGGCGCCACACCCACCAAATCAGGTCTTCCCCGCGCGTTCATTGACAGATGTAAGAGCTTGATACTACGTCATAATTCATGAACGCCGCATTTTACTGCACGGCTGTTGCAGAGCTGCATCTCTCCGCCCACCGTTTCAGCCAGAAACACACCGAAACACAGGAGATTGCAGGGTCGCACCACGGTGCGAAGACCGGGTGGGACCGCCATCTCAGGCAGTTAGGCGTTGAACCTGACAGGGGCTGGGAACACTAAACTTTCGATGTGGCGAGACGTTCTCAATCGTAAGCGGGCGTCGTTCCAAAACGGGATATTTGAGATGACATTCTTTGGGCGATCTGGACTGGCAATCAAGGCGGCGGGCATCGGGGCTGCGCTGCTCTTCTCGGTGTCGGCAAGCCATGCTCAATCGTCCGGGCCATTTGCCGGTTTCGACGGCGCGTGGACCGGCACCGGGACGGTGGCGCTGTCCGACGGCTCCACCGAGCGCATCCGCTGCAAGGCCGATTACAAGGTCGCCGGCAGCGGCCTCAGCCTCAAGCAGGCGCTGCACTGCGCGTCCGACAGCTACAAGTTCGACCTCACCAGCGACGTGACGAGCCAGGGCGACCGCATCTCCGGCAATTGGAGCGAGGCGAGCCGCAACATCTTCGGCAACCTCCAGGGCACCGCCGGCGGCGGCCAGATCGACGTGTTCGTCGAGGCCAACGGCTTTGCCGCCAATTTGTCGCTGCGCACCAACGGCACCAAGCAGACGGTGCAGATCTCTTCCAAGGGCGAGATCCGCGGCGTCAACATCACGATGACAAAGGGCTGAGGCCCTTTCCGCTCAAGAACAACAAAGCCCCCGACTCTCGCGAGCCGGGGGCTTTTTGCTGTAGCGCTCCCTGCGCGCTCAGATCGCCGGCTTGTCGGGTCCCTGAAGCCTGGCGTGCAGATTGATCAGCCACATCGCGGTCGGGCGCAGGATGAAGAGGTCGGCGACGAGGGCCATGACCATCGAGAAGGCGCTGAGCCAGCCGAACAGCCGCAGCGATGGCAGGTCGGAGAACACGGTGACGACGAGGCCGCAGGCCAGCACCACCGTGGTCAGGATCAGCGCCGGACCGACCAGCACGGTCGCCCGCTCCACCGCCAGCCCCGAGCCGACGCCCGGCTTGCTCTCGAGCCTGAGGCGGTTGAGGAAGTGGATGGTGGCGCTCAAGCCCAGGCCGAACGAGACGGTGAGCGCGACGACGCTGGCGAATTGCAGGCCCTCGCCCATCGCCCACAGCACCGTGCCCGACATCACCACCGGGAAGATGCCCGGCAGGATGCAGGCGAACATCACGACCCAGGAGCGGAAGGCAAGGCCGATGAAGATCGCGACCAGCGCGAATTCGACGGTGAGACCGCGGTTCAACTTCTCGATCATGCTGGCCGAGTTACGCGCGGCAATCGCAGCGAGGCCCGTCACCGCAATCTCGTAGCCGGGATGCTTCTTGCGGATGGTGTCGAGCTCGGTATCGAGCTTGTCGACGATTGGCAGGAGCTGGCTGGAATCCTTGTCCGGCACGCGGCCGGCCACCACGACCGCATCCTGCTCGGCGTCGATGAAGCGCCGCACCAGATGCTCGGGGATGACGCCCACATATTCCTTGAGCGTCGCGACGTCGGCGCTGCCGGCCTTTTCCGCGAGCCAGCGGCGCAGGGTTTCGAGCGACCAGACGTTGCCGACACCGGCCGCCTTCTCCACGGTCGCATGCACGTCGGCGATGGTCTGGAGCGTCTCCGGCGAATAGAGCGATTCGCCCTTGGGGAACGCGATCAGAACGTTGACTGGATTGGCGCCGGTCAGCTTGGCGTCGAGCCGGTCGCTGGCGGCGACCGCCTGGCGCTTGTCCGGCACCTGGTCGGCGAGGCGGTAGCGCGGCTCCAGATTGGCGTAGATGACGCCGAGGCTGCCGACGAACAGCACCGCGATCAGGCTGAACAGGCCGGGCCGGCCGACCATGCGCACCGCGATCCAGTAGCAGAAATTGCGCAGCGCCTGGACGCCGGCATCGGCGCCCTGGAACTTGACCGCGAAGACCTTCTCGTTGCGCACGAACAACACGCCGAACACCGGCACCAGCGACAGCACCGCGACCAGCGCGATGATGGTGGCGGCAAGGCCCGCCTCGCCGAACTTGCGGATCAGGTCGGAGTCGGAGAATTGCAGCGCGATGAAGGAAATGCCGGCGGTGCCGTGGGTCAGCACGCAGGCCGGGCCCACCACCAGCACCGCGTTCTTGAACGCGGTGAACTTGTCCTGGCCCGCGATCAGCCGGTCGCGCGCGGCGAAGGTCAGCTGCATCGAGTCCGAGAAGCTGATGACCATGATGAGCGGCGTCATCACGTTCAGGAACATGTTGAGATTGAAATTGGCCCAGCCGAGCGCACCGAGCGCCAGCAGGATCGCGATCATCGGCGGGAATGCCGCCGCGACCATGAAAGAGATCTTGCGGAAGAAGATGATGGCGATGATACAGCCGGCGAGGATGCCGAGGACGTTGTAGGTGAGCCCGTCGCGCTCGACCGCGTTGCGGATCTCGAGCTGCATCACCGGCACGCCGGAGAGCTGCACGTTGAGCCCGGTGTCGCCGAGGTCCTCCTTCATCAGGGCGCGGATGTCGGCGACGGTCTTGGTCAGCTTGTTGGAGGCGACCACTTCCGGATCCAGCGACAGCACAACCAACGCAAGTGTCCCGTCCTCCGACAACAGCTTGCCGCGGATGATCTCGTTGTTTTTGACGGTCTCGATGAACTTGTCATAGGCCGCGCCCTCGGGCAGCTCGGGCGGGAACAGTGCCGCCGGCAGCTTGCCCGGCGCCGGCGCCTGGCGCGCCGAGAACAGCGAAACCAGTCCACGGGTGCCTTCGACGAGTTGCATGTCGGTGATGAAGTCGCGCAGCTTCTCCAGGTTGTTCCGCGCCAGCAGATTCTTGCCCTCAACCACGACGAGAACGTCGAACTCCTCGGCCGGGAACTTCTTGGTCACCTCTTCGTATTGGTGGAATTCGCGCGTGTCGGAGCGGAACAGCTGCGACAGCGAATCGTCGATCTTGATCCTGTGGATGCCGAACACGGCACCGACGATCAGCGCGAGCAGGACGATACAGGAAACGATCGGGGTCCGGACGGCGATCAGTCCGAGCCGCTCCAGCCCGAAGGCGATCGAGGACGTAGGTCCCTGCTCGACCTTGTCGACATGAACCTCATTCTCGCTGTGCTTTTCGAGCATGCCTTGTCCAGTTCCTAAATCGTCCTAAATCGGCTCGGTCTTGAGGGCTTATTGCGCCCCGCGAACGGCTTGAAAACGCCATACCAATGGGAGGCTTGCCCGTTGAAAATGCGCGGAAAATCGCCGCGAGGGTTTAGCAGGTCAATCACCCTTCTCGCAAGCCGGCGAAATGTGGCCAAATCGATCAAGATGAGGCGATTTTGCCGGAATGCCCGTCATTCGGGCCAAGTCGTGCCAATTCGACGCGGCGCGCGGTCCGCGCTCTCGTCCTTCAGCGCCACGCCGGTAACCTCCCGGGCAAGCCCCTCACGGACCAGCCAGGCGATCTTGAAGGCGGCCTCGTCATAGCTCAACCCAGCATTGTGGATGTTGGACACGCAATTGCGCTCGGCATCGGTGCGCCCGGGCTTCGGCGCGAAGGTCAGATAGGCGCCGAGACTGTCGGGCGCCGACAGGCCCGGCCGCTCGCCGATCAGCATCGCGACCATGCGCGCGCCGAGAATCGCGCCGATCTCGTCGCCGAGCGCGACGCGCGCGCCTGAGGCGACGACGACATGGCCGATCGCGACGGTGCCATCGGCCGCGAGCAGCGGCAGCAGACGCGTCAGCAGCGCCACCGCATGGGCGTGGACCGCTGCCGCTGACAGGCCGTCGCCGATCACGACCGCGAGCTGGCATGGCGCCGAGGCACCTCGCGCTAGAAGCTCCGCTGATCCGGCATCAAGCTGTCGTCCGAGGTCCGGCCGCCGCAGATAGTCGCTGCGGTCGACCGCCCGGCTCCTCACCTCGGTCACGACCAGGCCAAGTGCACTGAGATCGGCGACCAGAGGCGGCACATCGAAGGCGGTATGCACGGCATCGCGGGCGCGGGCATGGTCCAGCGTGAAGTCTAGCAGCGCTCTTGTCGGCACGCTCGCGCCACTGCGGCCGAGCGCAACGCGCGCGGGCGTGAACGCCCGCAGATCGAGCGTCGGACGGCGCGGCGGGGCCGGATCAGACATGTCGCATCATTCGGCGGGAACGGCGGCCTCGCGCAGGCGGATCGAATAGTTCGAGGCGTTCTGCTTGCCGCTCGAGGCCGCGCGCGCGAAGGTGATGAGGTGATGCGCGATCGTGGCGCAGCCGATCAGGCCTTCGAGATCGCCGCGCCGGATTCGCCCCAAGGCGAACTTCCAGAATACGCGCCTGTAGTCGCCGAGCACCCCGATCTGCCAGAAGATGTTGCGCAGCATGATCAGGCCGCGCTTGATGTTGGGCCAAGTCTTCATCTCCGGTGCCACCGGCACGTTGAGGCGGTTGGCATAGGTGTAGTCGCACTGATGCTGATAGCGCGCATAGACCTTCTCGGGCGTGTAGGCGACCTCCATGCAATGCTTCCAGGACGAGACGACCTCGTCATAAGGCAGCAGGAATTCGACGTTGGAATCGCGGCCCTCATCGTGGACCAGGCGTCCCTCACGCTCCAGCCGGTCCCACAGCGGCGTCTTGGGCAGCGCCTGGAGCAAATTGATGGTGAGCAGCGGAATCCGTGATTCCTCGACGAAAGCGAGCAGTGCGTCCGACGTGTTCGACTTGTCGGTGTCCAGCCCCATGATGATGCCGGACACGACCTCCATGCCGTAGGAATTGATGGTGCGCACGCCCTCCAGGATCGGAACCATCATGTTGTGGTCCTTGTGCATCGCATGCAATGCATCCGGATCCGGCGTCTCGATGCCGCAGAAGATGGTGATGAAAAAGGCTTCACGCATCTTCTCCAGGATCTCGGGCCGCTTGGCGATGTTGAGCGTCGCCTCGCAAGCGAGCCGCACCACGTAGCCGGTCCGCTTCTGCCATTCGATCAGATGCGGCAAGAGATCCATCGCCGCCTTGCGGTTGCCGATGAAATTATCGTCGACGAAATAGACCGTGTCGGTCATGCCGCATTCGCGCAGGCGGTCGAGCTCGGCGATGATCTGCTCCGGCGTCTTGATGCGGGGATTGCGCCCGTAGAGGCCGGGGATGTCGCAGAACTCGCACTGATAGGGACAGCCGCTGGAATATTGGATGCTGCCGAGAAAGTATTTCTTGACGTCGGCGAGCTCGTAGGCCGGGATCGGAAACTCTGTCATCGGCACGCGGTCCTTGGTGGCCAGCACCACCTGCTGCTCGGGCCGCGACGTGTTGCGCGACAGAATCTCGATCAGTTGATTGGTGGCGTCGCCGAGCTCGCCGACATGGAGATAATCGAAGGTCGGGTAATAGTCCGGGCAGGCGCTGACCGAGGGACCGCCGAGTGCGACGGGCAGATCGAATTCATGGGCGCGGCGGCAGATGTCGTTCATCTGCTGGCGCTGGATGTGCATGCCGCTGACGAAGACCACTTCCGCCCATTCGAACTCTTCGCTGGTCGTGCTGCGAAGGTTCTCGTCGACGAATTTGACCTGCCACTCTTTCGGAAGATAGGCGGAAATCAGCAGCAGCCCCTGCGGCGGCATGAAGGCGCGAACGCCGTCGGTCAGGGGATAGGAATATTCGAACGTCCCGAATGACGAGGTGTAGCGCGGAAACACACAGAGAATCCGCCGGGACGTTCCGTTGCTTTCAGCTCGCATCTAAGCTCCCCCGCCACGCTCGACCGATGGTGCGGAAATTGCCAGCCAGACACATACCGTAATGCGGCTGCCGGAATTTCTCAATATTGTGGCAGCCCCTCAATTCGCGAGGGGCACCAATAGTTTCCTGGGGAGCTGGCGTTTCCGCCGCCTCACGCGATCAGCCGTGAGGCAAAATCGGGCAATAGGCCTGCATCGCCGGCAAGGCGGAAGTCGGCGCCCGCAATACCGGCCTGCACCAGCCAGTCGTCGAATTCCGGCGCGCGGCGCAGGGAGAAGACGTCACGGACATAGAGCGCGTCGTGAAAAGACGTCGACTGGTAGTTCAGCATGACGTCATCGGCGCCGGGCACGCCCATGATGAAGGTGACGCCGGCGGCGGCGAGCAGCGTCAGGAGATTGTCCATGTCGTCCTGGTCCGCCTCCGCGTGGTTAGTGTAGCAGATGTCGACCCCGAGCGGCAGGCCGAGCAGCTTGCCGCAGAAATGATCCTCCAGCCCGGCCCGGATGATTTCCTTGCCGTCGTAGAGATATTCCGGGCCGATGAAGCCGACCACGCTGTTGACCAGCAGCGGGGCGAAGGCGCGGGCGACCGCATAAGCGCGCGCCTCGCAGGTCTGCTGGTCGACGCCGTGATGGGCGCCGGCCGACAACGCCGAGCCCTGCCCTGTCTCGAAATACATCACGTTCTGCCCCACCGTGCCCCGCTTCAGCGACAGCCCGGCCTCCTGCGCCTCCTTCAGGAGCGCGAGGTCGACGCCAAAGCTGCGGTTGGCAGCTTCAGTGCCGGCAACCGACTGGAAGACGAGATCGACCGGCAAGCCCTGCCCGATCAGCGACAGCGTCGTCGTGACATGGGTGAGCACGCAGCCCTGCGTCGGGATCTTCAGTCGCGCGATGATCTCGTCGAGCAGCCGCAATAATTGCGCGATCACGGCGGGATCGTCGCTGGCCGGATTGATACCGATGCAGGCATCGCCGGCCCCTAACAGGATGCCGTCGAGGATCGAGGCGGTGATGCCCCTGGCATCGTCGAACGGATGATTGGGCTGGAGCCGCGTGCTCATCCGGCCCTTCAGCCCGATGGTGTTGCGGAAGGCGGTGGTGACCTCGCATTTCCGAGCCGCCAGGATCAGGTCCTGGTTGCGCATCAGCTTCGAGACCGCGGCCGCCATTTCCGGCGTGATGGCGGGCGCGAGCATTTTCAATGCCTCGGGCGTGGCGGCGTCCGACAGCAGCCAGTCGCGGAAAGCTCCGACCGTGAGCGAGGCCACCGGCGCAAAGGCCTTTGCGTCGTGGCTGTCGATGACGAGGCGGGTGACCTCGTCGGCCTCATAGGGAATGGCGGCTTCCTGCAGGAACTGTCCGAGCGGGACATCGGCGAGCGCCATCCGCGCCGCGATCATCTGCTCGGCGCTGGCAGCGGCGATCCCGGCCAGCCGGTCGCCGGAGCGGGGCGGCGTCGCCTTGGCGAGGAGGTCGCGCAGGTCCGGGAACGTGTAGGTCGTGGCGTCGATGGTGTGGCGGTAGACCAAGGGCCTCTCCAGGGGTCGTCGGCCAGTGGCCGAGTCCAAATTCAATCCCGAGCGCGATCCGACGATAAGGGAATACGCTCTTGGCAGCCCCAGTGCACGCCGATGTTTGGGGGCGTCGCGCCGGATCCCCGGGGCAATCTGCCGGAGATCGATGAGGCATCTCCAACCAGCTGAAACATTTCGTATTTCCGCCGGCCGGCGGGCTCTCCAGGGGCTGCGGCGTTAACGCCGCATCCATCTTCGTTCTGCATAATTTTGCATCAAATTCAAACGACCGCGCTCACCGGCCGCTCCAGGCCATCTCGGGCTCCTTGAACACCATGACATCAGACCGATCTGGGAATGCCGCCGGCCTCGCCGGCCGTTTCACGCTTGCCACCAAGCTCTACGCGATCTTCGCGCTGTTTGCGCTGCTCACGGCGGCGATCGCGATGCTGTCCGACTACAACAGCCGCCGCAGCGCCGACCTGACGAGCGCGATCGAGACGGCGAACGCCGCCGCGCAGAATGTCGAGCGCGTCAACTCGCTGGTCTATGCGGTCGTGATGGAATCGCGCGGCGTCTACATGTCGACCGAGCCCGCCGTCGTGAAGAAATACGGCGAGGGCCTGCTCAAGTTCAACGCGCAGATCCTCGACGTCGTGAAGCGCTGGGAGACCATCGTCAAGGCCGACGATGCCGAGCAGTTTTCCACCTTCAAGAAGCGCATCGAGCAGTTCGTCGAGTTCCGCAAGGAGCTGGTGCGCCGCGGCATCGAGATCAATGCGGCCGCGGGCCGCGAATGGGGCGACAACGATGCCAATCGCAGCGTGCGCTCGGCGTTGAACAAGGATCTCGAAGCGCTCTCCAAAGTCTATGCCGAACGCGCGAGGCAAATCGCCCAGCAAACCGAGACCAATCGTACGCTGTCTTTCGTCCTGACCTGCCTCGGCGGCGTGGCGCTGGCCCTGGTCGTGATCGGCATCGTCATCATCGCCCGCTCGATCGCGCGGCCCCTCTCGGCCATCACCGCGACCATCAAGCAGGTCGCAGACGGGACCGAGAACGTCGCGGTGCCCTACAGCCGCCGCGCCGACGAGATCGGCGCGCTGGCACGCGCGATCGAGGTCTTCCAGGAGGCGATGGGCCGCAACCGCAATCTCGCCTCCCAGGTCTCGCACGACTCCGCCGCGCGCGAGGAGCGCGCCCGCCATATCGAAAAATCCGTCGAGGCATTTCGCGAAGCGATCGGCGCCATCATGCGCGGCCTCAGCGACAACGCCTCCACCATGCGCGAGACCGCGCAGACCATCACGCGCGTCACCGCGGATGCGAATAGTCGCGCCGGCACGGCGGCGAACGCCACCGAGCAGGCCTCACACAACGTCTCGGCGGTGGCGAGTGCCGCCGAGGAGCTGTCGGCCTCGGTGGAAGAGATCGGCCGCCAGGTGCGGCAATCCGCCGGCGCGGTCGAGCAGACCGGCCAGCGCACCGAGAAGTCGATCTCCGAGATCGAGAGCCTCGCCGCCGCCACCCAACGCATCGACGGCGTGCTCAACCTGATCCAGGCGATCGCCGAGCAGACCAATCTGCTCGCGCTCAACGCCACCATCGAGGCCGCCCGCGCCGGCGATGCCGGCCGCGGCTTTGCCGTCGTCGCCCATGAGGTGAAGGCGCTCGCGGGCCAGACCGCCAAGGCCACCGCCGAGATCGGCGAGAACGTCTCGATGATCCAGACTTCCACGCGCAATGCGGTCGACGCCGTCCGCGAGATCGGCGGCGCGGTGCGCGAAATCAACGAGGTCACCTCGGCGATCGCCGGCGCCATCGGCCAGCAGGACGCCGCCACGCGCGAGATCTCCTCCAACGCGCAAAGCGCCGCGCAGGGCAATGAGACCCTGGTCGCCAACATTACTTCGCTGCGCGATGCCATCGGCGAGACCGATACGGCGGCGACCTCCGTGCTGACGGCGGCGAGCAGCCTGACGGAGACGGCGGACACGCTGTCGCGCGAGGTGGAAAAATTCTTCCAGAACCTGCGCTCGGGCGCGGCGGACGGCCGCATCGCCAAGGCCGGGTGAACGAACGGCAAGGCCCGTTCGCGAAAAAGTCGAAAACGAGAGCGGCCTATCGTTCCAGGCTTGATTGATCGACGAAGATGCGAACGCGGCCGACGTCCCCGACCTCGCGGTAGTGACTGAGCTCCTTTTGCAGCTCGGGATCCGAATTGGCCCAGGCCAACCAGTCGAACTCGAACGTGCTCAGCAGATAGGTATCCACGAGAATGACATTTGGCCGGCCGTTTCGCAGATCCGCCAGCAAATGCCGTCGTTCGAAATTGATGATGCCTTCCAATTTCGCCCGCTCCTCTTCAGTCGGGTGCGAGCTGTTCTCGCGCAGAATTGCGCCGGCCGCCAAGAGCTGCGCACACGAGCTGCCCACCCAGGTGCCGCCGATCTGACGGACGAGCGGATGCCCCAGGCCGATGTGGTCGGTGATCGTAAGCAGCCGTGGCTGTTTCACGACGGCCTGGACACGCTCCTTCAGCGGCGGAAACCCCGGAGCCGGTGAGGACAAATAGAGCCCGATAGCCACAATCGTAGCGAGGCCACCGATCACGATGGGCATTCGCACCGTCTTCGTGCAAACCTGCAGCAACGGCGCCGTAATCGCAAACAGGCAAAGCGCGAAAGCCGTATATGGCCAACCCTTGCCCTGAACAAGGAAACCCGCGGCTCCGCCGACCGCTGCGGCCAGCCAAGGGATTGCATCGCTCCGCATTTCCAGCGTTTCACGGCCAAACAGGCACAGGAAGCCGATGGAAGCGCCTATCACGGCAATTGGAATGGGGAGCAGGCTACCAAATTCCCTTCTGATCGGCAGATAAGCCTCGGCGACCATCGGGGCATAGGTGGAGAGATAGGCGGGGAAGAGCGCTACGACCACCGCCCCGTAGCCGATGACGACAGCGCCGGCCGTGCATGCTTCCGAGGTGAACAAGGGCCTTAGAGAACGCTGGCGGAGCGCGCCCAGGAGGATCGGGAGGCCTGCCACCAGAGCAAAGAAGGGCTTGATACTCATGGCCAGCCCCGCCCCCGCTCCGGCGACGATCGCGATCCATCCAGGATCGAGGCCACGCCAGCGCAGTGCGGTGATGGCGACAAACGGGGTCAGTGCGATGGCCGCGATGTGTTCACGTTGTCCGAATATGGCACCTGGTAGAATTGCAAGCAGAAGCGCAAACGACCACGTTGAAATACTTCTCTCCCGGGCTCCCAGCTTTGCGGCCGCGGCTGCTCGGTCCATCATCAGAAGCGCACCGGCGATCTCGACAATCACGAGGACGATCACGATGAATTCGGGTGCAACGCCGGTCATTCGCGACAGCATCACCGCCGGCATGTACATGTAGACCGACAGGGGCGGGTTGGACTCGAACAGGTCGATCCCAAGCTTCCGGCCATCCAGGATTTTTTCGTTTGCAGTCAGAAGCCAACCCAAATCCGCGTTGAGAACGAGCGGGATTTGAATGACCAGCGCCGCCAGGAGGATCGCAGCCACGACAATCCAACGTCGTCTTGCGCTGAATTTGTGATCTAGCAGACCCACGGCGTGACCTTCTCTTTCAGAGCAGCCCGTGGAGCCTTAAGCAGACATCCGCATCCATCGGGCATCTGCGTCTTTAGCGTACGCGCCCTAAAAGAGGGTAACAGCCCTACCCCGCCATCACCCCGCCCCGCCTGATCAGTTCCTTGCCGACCGCCGCCAGATGCACCTGGTCCGGCCCGTCGCCGATGCGGATGAAGCGGGCATAGACGTAGGCGCGGGCGAGGAACGTGTCTTGCGAGACGCCGGCGGCGCCGTGGATCTGAATGGCGCGGTCGATGACGCGGGCGGCCATGCTGGGCACCACGATCTTGGCGGCCGCGATCAGATCGCGCGCGGCCTTGTTGCCGTCACGGTCCATCTTGTCGGCGGCTTGCAGCGTGAGCAGCCGCGCCTGCGCGATCTCGCAGAAGGAGTTGGCGATGTCCTCGCGCACCGAGCCCTGCTCGGCCAGCGGCTTGCCGAAGGCTGTGCGGGAAACCGCGCGCTGGCACATCAATTCCAGCGCGCGCTGGGCGCAGCCGATCGGCCGCATGCAATGGTGGATGCGGCCGGGGCCGAGCCGACCTTGCGCGATCTCGAAGCCGCGGCCCTCGCCGAGCAGGATGTTCTCGGCGGGCACACGGACGTTGTCGTAAACGATCTCGGGATGGCCGACCGGGGCGTCGTCGTAGCCGTAGGTCAGCATGTCGCGGACGATGCGCACGCCGGGCGTCGCCTTCGGCACCAGGATCATGGATTGCTGGCGATGACGATCGGGATGGTCGGGCGCGGTCTTGCCCATCACGATCAGGATCTCGCAATCCTCGTTCATCGCGCCTGATGTGAACCACTTCCGTCCGTTGATGACGTAGTCGCCGCCGTCGCGCCTGATCTCGCACTGGATGTTGGTGGCATCGCTGGAGGCAACCTGCGGCTCCGTCATCGAGAAGCCGGAGCGGATGCGCCCCTCCAAGAGCGGCTTCAGCCAGCGTTCCTGCTGCGCCGACGTGCCGTAATTCGCCAGCACCTCCATGTTGCCGACATCAGGGGCCGAGCAGTTGAAGACCTCGGGCGCCCAGAGGATGCGGCCCATGATCTCCTTCACGGGCGCATATTCGAGATTGGTCAGGCTTGAGTTGGGAATATCTGGGCCGTGCTCGCCGGAGAGAAACAGGTTCCAGAGCCCCTGCTCCCGCGCCAGCCGCTTCAGGTCCTGGAGCACAGGCGGCGTCTTGTAGCGCGCAGCCTCGGGCTTGACCTGCTCGTAATAGAGCTCCTCGACGGGCTCGACATGCGTCCGCATGAATTGGCGGACGCGGTCCTGGAGCTCGAGCGAACGGGGAGAGTGTTGAAAGTGCATCGTGTCCTCCTGTTCGTGCCGAGGGTTGGCCTTTCTCGGCTGCGTGAGCGCACGCCTCGCCCTTCGAGACGAACGCTCCGCGGTCTCCTCAGGGTGAGGCTAAGCGGCATCTGTGCCTTTGAAACTGCCGCCGCGCACTCCGTCCTCATCCTGAGGAGCCCGCCACAAGTATCGTAGGGTTGGCAAAGCAAAGCGTGCCCACCGCTTCTATTGCCGTGTTGAAAGGTGGTGGGCACGGCGCAAATGCGCCTTTGCCCACCCTACGATTCCGAAACCGCGTAGAAATACCCCTCACCCGTCTCGCCGCGATCCACCCTCTCCCACAACAAGGGGAGAGGGTGCAGCGTCTCTGCAGCCGTTCTAGTTCCGCGCGTCACGTCCCGCGCAGCAGCTCGCTTGCCACGACCCAGTCGTTGCCGTCGAACTGGAGCATGTAGCCGTCCTTGATCGGGCGGAAATCCTGCGGGGTGGTGTTGAGGGTGATGCCGGGCATTAGCAGCGACAGCGGCACGTTCTTCATGTTCGATGCCTGCGCCATGATGTTCTCGCGCGTCAGATTGTCCTTGCACTGCTTGAGCAGCACCACCAGCGCCTCGGCGACGGTGTAGCCGTAGAGGCCGGCGACGTTGTTGACGTCGGCATTCGGCAGGCGTTTCTTCATGAAGTCGATATAGGCCGACATCGCCGGATCGTCCTTCGGCTGCTCGACGAAAGGCTTGAGCGCGCCGAGCGAGAGCACGCCCTTGCCGGCATCGAGGCCCGCCGGCACCATCACGGTCGCCTTGTTGGCGCAACCGGAGGCGAGGAAGCGCGTCGGCTGCCAGCCGACCTCATGGGCCTTGCGGATCGCCTGCGCGCAGGCGCGCGGCGTCACCGAATAGATCATGAAGACGTCGGCCTTGGTATTGGCGAGCGTCAGCACCTGGGAATCGACGGTGGGGTCAGCGACCTCGAAGCTCGAGGCCATCGCGATCGCCTTGTCGGCGTCGGCACCCAGCGCTTCCCTGATGCCGCGCAGATATTCCTTGCCGGCGTCGTCGTTCTGATAGAGCACCGCAAAGCGCGCATTCGGGTTCTTGGCGCGGGCATAGGCGACGTCGATCGCGGCTTCGCTGGTGTAGTTCGGCGCCCAGGGCAGCGCCATCGACCAGGGCATGTTGGCGGGATCGTTCCACTTCGAGGCCGAACTGATCAAGAACAGCTGCGGCACCTTGTTGCTGTTCAGGTATTTTGCGATCGCCGAGCTCGGCGCGGTACCCATGGTCGCGAAGATGAAGGCGACGCCCTCGCCCTCGACCAGCCGCCGCGCCGCTTCCATGGTCTTCGGCGGCGAGAACGCATCATCGAGCGAGACGAGATTGAGCTTGCGTCCGTTGACGCCGCCCTTCTCGTTGACTTCGTCGAAATAGGCCGCGATCACCCTGCCGGTGATGCTGAGCGGAGAAGCCGGCCCGCTATAGGGCATGGTGTTGCCGATCTTGATCTCGGTGTCAGTGACGCCGGGACCGTAGGATTTTTGCGCGGCGGCGGGCGTGGACAGACAGGCAGCCAGCGCTGCGGCCAGGACCAAAGCGGCTTTCATGGTTTCTCCCGGTGATTTTTCGTCCGCGCGAGGCGGTCACGCGGCGTGCTGCTTCTTGTCAGCGCGCCAGCTCAGCGGAGTTCCGCAAGATGGTCTTGCGTCGAGTTGCTGATGGCCTCTTCCACCCCTAGCGGCGCCGCTTCAAGCTGAAGCCGAGGCTGATCCAGCCGGCCCCCGCCATGATCAGGTCGATGCCGAGGAACAGGCCGAGGATGTAGACGCTGTTCACCGGCCAGCGCGCCACGATCAAGAGGCCGAGCAGCAGCGTGATGGCACCTGACAGCGCTACCCAAACCCACGGGCTTTCGCGCTTCATGCTGAAGGCGAGAAACAGCCGGACGACGCCCGAAGCGATCAGCGAGGCGCCCAGGAACAGCGTCAGCAGGACTGCCGCGAACAGCGGGTTCTCGAAGGTCAGGAAGCCCGCGATGACATAGAGCACGCCGAGCAAGGCCCAGATCAAAAACTTGCCCCAGCTCTTCATCTGAAATGCGCCGATGATCTCGGCCGCGCCAGCGACGATCATCATAGCGCCGACCACGATCACGCTCGCCACCGTCGCCATCACCACGCTGCCGAGCGCGACGAAGCCGGCGACGAGGTAGATGACACCGAGGGCGACGATCCAGCCCCATTTGGCATGTAGCGCCGCGATGCCCGAGCCAAGGCCAAGACGATGGGAGGTATCCGATGCACTTGTCATGACGCCACTCCTGCATGCGAAGCCCGGAGACACTCGCCAGGATAGCACAGGTCGATCCGGGACGACAGCCAGCAGAGCAGCCGCTGACGGCAACAACATTGACGCAAATCAAGATCGAATGCGGCGCGTCAGGCGCGCGACCGCTCCATCTCGAGCTCGGCCTTGAGATTGTCGAGGTCGCGGTAGATCGAAGCAACCGCGAGCACCCGGCCGCCCCTGCGGTATTTCAGCAGGCAGTCCTTGCCGGGTATGCTGCCGTCGATCGCGACGTCGTCGAAGTTCTCGGCGTGACCGACATAGTTGATCGGCACGTCGTAGTGCTGGGACCAGAAGAACGGCACGGCATCGAAGCGCTCGCGCTTGCCGAGCATGTTGCGCGCCGCGGTCTGGCCTTGGCGTTCGGCCACCACCCAATGCTCGATGCGGATGGTCTGCCGTGAATGCGGATCGGGCCAGCGCGCGATGTCGCCGGCGGCGAAGATGCCGGACACGCTGGTTTCGAGATATTCGCTCACGCTGACGCCGCGGTCGGCGGCAAGGCCCGCCTGCTCGGCGAGCGCGAGGCGCGGCTTGACGCCGATGCCGACCACGACGAGATCGGCCTCGATCACCGTGCCGCTCTTCAGCGTCGCGCGCATGCCATCGAGCTTTTCCACCGTATCCTTCAAGTGGAAGATGACGCCATTCTCTTCATGCAGTGACCGGACGAAATCGCCCATCTCGGCGCCGAGCACCTTCTGCATCGGCCGTTCTTCCGGCGCGACCACATGGACTTCCAGCTTGCGCGCGCGCAAGGAGGCCGCGACCTCGAGACCAATGAAGCTGGCGCCGATCACGAGCGCGCGTTTTGCGCTGCCCGCCGCCGTGATGATGGCGCGGCTGTCGGCGACGGATCGCAAGGTGTGGACATGCGGCTGGTCGGCGCCGGGGATCTGGAGTTTCACCGGCTCGGCCCCGGTCGCAAGCAGAAGCCGGTCGAACGGCAGCCTGTCGCCATTGCCCAGCGTGACGCTGCGAGACTTGGGATCGATCGCAGAAACATTCGTGTTAAGCCTGAGATCGATGCCGGCGTCCCGATAGTAATCCTCGGGCCGTAACGGCAGCCAGTCCTCGGGCGCGTTGCCGGCGAGATAGTCCTTGGAGAGGTTCGGCCGATCGACCGGCATCGCGCCGTCGCTGCTCAGCATGGTGATGGCGCCAGCAAACCCCTCGCGGCGGAGCGTCTCGGCCGCGGCGAAGCCAGCCGCGCCGCCGCCGACGATCACGAATTTCTCCGGCGTCGGCGCGCTGCGGTGCGCTAACGACGGTCTCGGTGCCTCGTGCTTGCGCTGAACGACGATGTTGTCCCGGTCGCGCGTGACCTCCCACACCGCCAGCGCGTTCAGCGCCGGCGGGCGGGTGGCTTCGCCTGTGCGCAGGGAAAAGCAGGCGTGATGCCAGGGACAGCGGATGGTGTCGCCGACCACCAGCCCTTCGGCGAGCGGGCCGTGGTAGTGGCTGCAGGCCGGCTCGATCGCAAAAATCTCGCTGCCGGCCTGCACCAGCAGGACGTCTTCCTCGCCGACATGGCCGAGCAATTTGCCGTCCTTGAAATCGGCGGGCGACACGCCCCTGGTCAGATCGGGTCCGCTCGGCTTGTTGTCCTGAGTCATGGTGCCGTCTCCTTGGCTCGCGCCGCGTGGCTCACGTGTCCGAATTGGCTAACCCCAACAACTCCTGTCGTGTCAGCGCATTGTCACGGAACACCCCCAGCATGCGACTGGTGACGAGATCGGTCCCGGGCTTGTACGCGCCGCGCGTGGTCATGCAGTGATGCGTCGCCTTGATGATGACGCCGACGCCTTGAGGCTCCAGCACGTCGTTGATGGTGTTGGCGATCTGCGCAGTCATCTTCTCCTGGATCTGGAGGCGCTTGGCATAGATGTCCACGACCCGCGCCAGCTTGGAGATGCCGACCACGCGCCCCTGCGGGATATAGGCGACCCAGGCGCGGCCAACGATCGGTGCTATGTGGTGCTCGCAATGGCTTTCGAAGCGGACGCCGCGCAGGACGATCATCTCGTCATAGCCTTCGATCTCCTCGAAGGTCTTTTGCAGGATTTCGGTCGGATCCAGCGCATAGCCGGAAAAATATTCTTCGAAGGCACGCGCAACCCGATCCGGCGTGTCGCGCAGGCCGTCGCGCGCGGGATCATCGCCCGCCCAGCGGATCATGGTCCGGACCGCTTGCTCGACCTCCGCCCGAGCAGGCCGCTCGGTTGGCCTCTGCGCCACCGCGACACGTTCCAGCTTGCGCACTTGCGACTTCATCTAGATCCTCCCTGCAACGAGCCGCGACACAGACGCGGCCCCACAGCTTGGACGGCTGCAATCGGAAAAGGTTCCCAGGATCAGGAAAAATCGGAAGGACGACAAGCCAGCCGCGAGACGAGAACCCAGCTCTATGAGGCCGCCTTCCGGACATCGAGCACGGCCTGCGCCCATTCGGCCGGCCGCTCTTGCGGCAAATTATGACCGGCGCCCGCGAACACGCGCCGCTCGAAGAATGCCTCGAACTTGCGCGCGTGGTGGGCGGTGCCGGGATTGACGCCGTCGCTGTCGCCGTCGATCGCGATCGTCGGGACGCGGATCGGCGGTTGGCTTGCGAGCTTGGCCTCGATCGCGGCATAAGCGGGGTCGCCCGCGACCAGTGCATAGCGGTGGCGATAGGAGTGGACTACGACGTCGACGAAATCGGGATTGTCGAACGCCGCGGCGCTCTTCTCGAACGTGGCGTCGTCGAACGTCCATTTCGGCGACCACATCGACCAGAGCTGACGCGCAAAGCCGCGCCGGTTGCGCTCCAGCGCGTGGCGGCCACGCTCGTTGTGGAGCAGATATTGATACCAGAGCGCGGCCTCCTCCGGCGGCGAGGCCGGCTCCATCGCGCGGGCGATGTTCTGGATGTTGTAGGAATTGCCGGAGACGAGGGCGATCACGCGCTCCGGATAGAGCGCTGATACCACGCAGGCGGCGCGTCCGCCCCAGTCATAGCCGCCGACGACCGCACGCGTGATGCCGAGTGCGTCCATGAAGGCCAGCAGGTCGGCGCCGAGCGCCGCTTGCTCGCCGGAGCGCAGCGTCTCGGCCGCACGAAACCGCGTCGGCCCGTAGCCGCGCAGCCAGGGCACCAGCACCCGTGCGCCGGCTTGTGCGATCAACGGCGCGGTTTCCGCGTAGGCGTTCACGTCATAGGGAAAGCCGTGGCCCATGATGCAGGGCCAGCCATCGGGCGCGCCGTAGTCGAGATAGGCGATGTCGAGGACATCGGTGGTGATGGTTTTTTGTTGCATGATTTGCTCACCGATTGACGCGTCGTAGCCCGTATGGAGCGCAGCGGAATACGGGATTCGCGGATGCAGGCGTCCCCGCATTCCGCTTCGCTCCATGCGGGCTACAAGAGACGACGAGCCGATCTATCTCTGCGGACCGGACAGCGAGATGTCGCGTTCGGCGCGGAACACGTTGCTATAGAGATTGGCGATCCACTGCCGGCCGATCTCGGTCTTGTTGAGATAGCCGATCTCGGTCTGGATGTGCGGTGCGACGCTGTTCCAGTAGAACTGCGGATAGCGGTTGACGATGTCGGCGGGCGAGTCGTAGCCGAGCTGGCGGTTGATGCCGACCTCTTCGAACTCGTAATAGAGCGCGTTGGCCTTGCGCAGATAGTTGGGATCGCCGAGCTGGCCGATGAAATCGGCGGCGCGCAGGATCGAGGCTTCGTCGTCGTACTCCTGACCCTCGCGGGCCGGAAAGCGCGTGCCCTCGATGGCGCGCGCGATGCGGTCGGGGTCGACTCCAGGAATATGTCGCAGCCGGCGCGTCACATAAAGCTTCGACCGATCGACGTGATACATCATCAAGCTGGCGTCAGATGCACCGCGCGGCAGGGAGATCTTGGTGTCGGCCGCATCGATCACGAATCCGTCGCCGTCATCCTCCTCGAACAGGCCTCGCACATAGCCGATGTCGTGGGCGAGGCAGGCAACCAGGACATGGACGTAATCTTCAGCCGACAGATGGGTATGAAGACTTCGCCCGCTGAGGATCGCCTGGGCTGCCAGCGTCACCAGCATCGTATGCTCGATATTGTGGTAAAGCGCATCGCTGTTGCCGATGCATTCCATCGCGGTGCGAGTGGCGCTCTCGACGATACTGGCAGACGTCTCATCGTACCGGCGGCGCATGAACCTACCGAGCAACTTCTCCAGGGTCTCGGCCGCCAGTCGCGGTAACGTCATCATGGATGCAGCCCCGTCTGTCGATGGTATTCCACGCCAACTCCCGACGTTTCATTCTTGTCCTCGGCGCACCAGTCAGCATAGCCCATCTTGGGCCGAGGGACCAAATCCCGGGACGAGAGCACGGAAAAATATTGCAGTTGCGCTCCGCCATATCGCGGTTGCAGCGATGGCGCGATACATCCTAAAGGGGGCCGGCGTCCAGACCGCAAGATTGCGGTCATTCGACCAGCAGCACATCGACGGCGACGCCGAGCTTCTGCTTCGGCGAGCCGACGATGACGCCATCGACCGGCGAGACATCGGAAAAGTCACGTCCGACCGCGAGCACGATGTGGTCATTGGCGACCAGGAGATCGTTGGTCGGATCGAAATCGACCCAGCCGAGCTTCGCCCCGCACCACAGCGACACCCAGGCGTGGGTGGCGTCCGCACCTTGCAGGCGCGGCTGGCCCGGCGGCGGAATGGTACGTAAGTAGCCGCTGACATAAGCCGCGGGCAGACCGAGCCCGCGCAGCCCCGCGATCATCACATGGGCAAAATCCTGGCAGACGCCGTGACGCTTGTCGAAGACCTCGCCGAGCGGCGTCGAAATTACCGTCGCCCTGGGATCGTAGCGAAATTCGCTGCGGATGCGATGCATGAGATCGACCGCGCCTTTGAGAATGCCCGCGCCGGGCGCAAAGCTCGTCGCCGCATAGGCGCTGACCGGACGCAGCACCGGCACCAGCGGGCTCGCGAAGACATAGCCGACCGGCGAGGACGGCCCGAGGCTCGTCGCCTCGAAGGCAACGTCGCGAATGGTCTCCCAGGGCGGGCTAGAGGCATCGCGCGCCGGCGGCTGTCGCGAGACGGACACACGCGAACGTGAATCGATCCTTAAGTTGCGGTGCGCAGCTTCGATCACCACGCTCTCGGTGAGCGAGCCGAAGAAATCGCGGCGGACATTGCGCTCGGCCGGACGCGGTCGGATCTCGACGCTGTGCGAGATCAGCTCCTGGCCATTGCCGCTGTTCGGCTCCAGCCGCAGCGTGCAGCGGGCGAAGCTGACCGGATTCTCATATTCGTAAGTCGTGACGTGACGGATGTCGTAGATCACGCCAGCCCCGTCAGCTTTTCCGGCCGGCTGGCATTGGGGCCGTGCGGGAAGTAATGCTGCCCGATCGCCTCGGCGAGGCTGAGCAGATCCTGCTCCAGCGCAAACAGCATCTTGACCTCGAGCTTCTCAGCCTCCGCGGTCGCGAGCATCGCCTGCATCGCCACCGCAAGCCGTTGCGGCTGCTCGATCAGGCCATGCTCCTTCAGGCTCGGCAGCGCGGCGATGTGCTCGTTCAGCGTCGTCACCTGGAACGCCACCGAACGCGGATTGTAGGGATCGAGCACGGCGAGGTCGCGCACCGGCGCCAGGATCGGCGCGAGCAGATAGCGCGAGCGATAGGTGATCTGGCAATCCACCAGCGTCAGCAGGATGTCGAGATCCTCGTCGCCGGCCTCGTCATAGGCGAATTGGCGCGTGAAGCGCGTGGTGTTGATGGTGCGCTCGACGCGGCGGCCGACGTCGAGGAAGCGCCAGCCGGCGGCACGGTTCATGTTCTCCTGCGCGAGGCCTGCAAAGCTCGCAAGCTCCTGCAAGGTGAGTTCGGCAGCGCTCAGCACGCTGTCGTCGTCCTCGACTTCGTAGGCGAGCCGCTCGGCCATCTCGGTGATGACCTGCCAGGCATCGGGCGACAGGCGCTCGCGCAAGGACGTCGCGGTGCGCTGGGCCGCGCGGACCAGCGACAGTGCCGAGCCGAAACGCTCCGGGCTCTGCAACGCTTCGGCAACGATACGTCCGGGCGCCGCGCGCGAGGTCTGCGAGATCGCGCCCCAGGCCACCAGCAGGCGCTGGATGCGTTCGGCCGATTGCAGCGAGGCCGCGGTGCCTTGTTGGGCCCGCTCGGCGAGCCCAACGCGCGCACCAGGCGCAGCGTCGCCTCGGCGCGTTCCAGATAACGGCCGAGCCAAAACAGATTATCGGCGGCGCGGCTCGGCAGCACGCCGGCGATGCGGCGGATGCGCACCTTGTCGGTCGCCGGCAGCAGCGTCGCGGTCGGGACCTGCTTGTCCGAGACGACCCAGACGTCGGCGGCGCGGGCGCCGTCGCCCATCGACACCGCGCGCGCATCGGCCTGCTCGGCGATCCGGCAGAAGCCGCCGGGCATGATCACCCAGCCGTCGGGCGTGGCGGCCGCGAACACGCGCAGCACGAAGGGTCGCGGCGTGAGCTGGCCCTGCTCCCATACCGGCATGGTCGAGAGCCGCACCACCTCCTGGCCGACATAGTCCATGCCGCGCGTAGTGATGGCGTCGACCAGGCGCTGGCGGTCGCTCGCATCCAACTCGCTCGCGAGCACCGGCCCCCTGCTGTCGAAGCCGGGAACGCCGCGCCGGTAGGCGCCCTCGATCGCGACCTCGTCGAGCCGCGCCAGCACCTCATCGCGCGCCGCGCGCTGGCCGCACCACCAGGTCGCGATGTGCGGCATCTTCAGCTCCTCGCCGAGCAGGCGGCGGCTCAGCGCCGGCAGAAAGCCGAGCAGCGCCCGTGCTTCCGGCACACCGGAGCCCGGCATGTTGGCAACGACGACGCCGTCCTTGCGCAGCACGTCGATCAGGCCGGCGACACCGAGCCGCGAGGAGGCATCAAGCTCGAGCGGATCGAGTGAGTTGGAATCGACCCGGCGCAAGAGCACATCCAACCGCTTGAGCCCGGCGACGGTGCGGATGTGGACGCGGTTGTCACTGACCGCGAGATCGTCGCCCTCGACCAGGAGGAAGCCGAGATAGCGCGCCAGCGTCGCGTGCTCGAAATAGGTCTCGCTGAAGCTGCCGGGGGTGAGCACGCCGATCCGCGGCTCGTCGCGGTCGGCACGCGCGCGAAGCGAGTCGCGGAATGCCTCGAAGAACGGCGCGACGCGGGGCACGTTCATCGACTTGTAGAGATCGGAGAAAGCGCGCGAGAGCACCAGGCGGTTCTCCAGCGCATAGCCCGCGCCTGAGGGCGCCTGGGTGCGGTCGCCGAGCACCCACCAGCGGCCGTCGGGCCCGCGGCCGACATCGGCGGCATAGATCGAGAGATAGCGCCCGCCGGGCGGCGGCACGCCGCAGACCGGACGAAGATATTCGGGACTGCCGGCGATCGCGGCCGCCGGCAGCGCGCCCTCGGCGATGAGGCGGCCCTCGCCATAGATGTCGCGCAGCACGAGCTCGAGCAGCTCGGCGCGCTGGATGATGCCGGTGGACAGCTGCTGCCAGTCGGCCTCGTCGATCAAGAGCGGCAGATGGCTGATCGACCAGGGCCGGTCGGCGCTGTCGCCTGGGGCGCGATAGGTGACGCCGGCCTCGCGGAGATGGCGGTCGGCCATGCCGAAGCGACGCTCGACCTCGTCCGGCGCGAGCGCGCCGAAGGCGTCGAAGAAGCGACTCCAGACCTCGCGCGGGGCGCCGTCGGGCCCGAGGAACTCGTCGGGGATGCCGGGCAGGCGGCTATAGTCGCGGACCCATTGCGCGATCCGCTGCTGGGCTTGCGCCCTCCCCGCCCGGTCGTCCTGTTCGGCTGCGCCCTCGGCCATGCGCCTCTCCCTGCCCCACCATCATACTCATTGCAGGAGCGGGGTCCGCAAGTCGAGGGTCAGCGGAAACTCATTTGTGCGTTCCTCGGGCGGCGGCTGGACCGGGCCCGGCGTATGGCCGTGGTCCTGGAAGCGCGCCAGCCGCCGCGCCTCGGCCTCATAGGTGTTGACCGGCTTGGTGTCGTAGTTGCGCCCGCCGGGATGGGCGACGTGATAGACGCAGCCGCCGAGCGAGCGGCCGTTCCAGGTGTCGATCAGGTCGAAGGTCAGGGGTGCGTGGACCGGGATGGTCGGGTGCAGGCCGGAGGCCGGCTGCCAGGCCTTGAAGCGGACGCCGGCCACGGCTTCAGTCGAGCGGCCGGTCGATGTCATCGGCAGCCGGCGGCCGTTGCAGGTGACGATGTGGCGGCCCTCGACGAAGCCCTCGGCCTTGACCTGAAGCCGCTCGACCGATGAGTCGACATAGCGCACCGTGCCGCCGGCCGAGCCCTCCTCGCCGAGCACGTGCCAGGGCTCCAGCGCCTGGCGCAGCTCCAACGTCACGCCGCCATGATGGACCCGGCCGAAGGCGGGGAAACGGAATTCGAGCTGAGCCAGATACCATTCCGGCTCGAAGGGATAACCGAACTGCTTCAGCTCGGTGAGCACGTCCTGAAAATCGTCCCAGATGAAATGCGGCAGCATGTAGCGGTCGTGCAGCGCGGTGCCCCAGCGCACGAACTTGCCGGCCTGCGGCTCGCGCCAGAATTTTGCGATCAGCGCGCGGATCAGGAGCTGCTGCGCCAGCGACATGCGCGGATCGGGCGGCATTTCGAGCGCGCGGAATTCGACGAGGCCGAGGCGGCCGGTGGGGCCTTCGGGCGAATAGAGCTTGTCGATGCAGATCTCGGCGCGGTGGGTGTTGCCGGTGATATCGACCAGCAGATGCCGGAACAGGCGGTCCACCAGCCACAGCGGCGTCTGGGTGCCCGGCGGCGGCACATGCGAGAGCGCGATCTCGAGCTCGTAAATGCTGTCGTGACGGGCTTCGTCGATGCGCGGCGCCTGGCTGGTCGGGCCGATGAACAGGCCGGAGAAGAAATAGGACAGCGACGGATGCCGCTGCCAGTACAGCACGAGGCTCTTCAAGAGATCGGGCCGCCGCAGGAACGGCGAATCCTGCGGTGAGGAGCCGCCGACTACGACGTGATTGCCGCCGCCGGTGCCGGTGTGGCGGCCGTCGACCAGGAAGCGGTTGGCGCCGAGCCGCCCCTTTGCAGCATCCTCGTAGAGACCGGTGGTGATGTCGACCGCATCGTGCCAGCTCTTGGCCGGCTGGATGTTGATCTCGATGACACCAGGATCGGGCGTCACCTTGATAACCTCGATCCGTGGATCGAACGGCGGCGGGTAGCCTTCGACGTGGACCTGGAGCTGCATCTCCTCGGCCATGGCTTCGAGCACGGCGACCAGCTCCAGATAATCCTCGATGCGCTCGACCGGTGGCATGAAAGCGCAGAGCACGCCGTCGCGGACTTCGACCGACATCGCGGTGCGCACCGGAACCGACGTGTTGAGATGCTCGGGTGCGGCCGGCGGCGGCGATTCCGGACGCGCGGCGAGCGTGAACACCGGCAGCTTCTCCCTCGCCTCCATCGGGTCCTGCTCGACGATATAGGGATATTGGTTGGGCGGGACGTAGCCGAGCGAGCCGATCGGCAAGCGCAAGCCCAGCGGTGAATCGCCCGGCACCAGGAACAGATGATTGCGCCGGAGCTGCCAGCGCTCGCTCCGCCAGCGCGGCGGCGCGTTCCAGCGCTGCACGGGCAGCACGAAGCCGCGCGGCGTGTTGAGACCATCATCGAACACCCGCGCCATGCGCGCGCGGGCTTCTGGATCAGCTAATTTGGAATCGGACGGATCGACGTTGATGGGAAGCTCGGCTTCCTTCTGCAGCCAGTACGCGGTGTCCTCATAGGCCGGCATGATGTAACCGGGATCGAGGCCGAGCCGCGCCGCCGTGCCTTCCATGAAGATCTCGGCATCCTTCACCTCGGCGCGGCGGGGATTTTCGATCTTGGCGATGAGGTCGGCGTTCTTCCAGATCGGCACGCCGTCCTTGCGCCAGTACAGGCCGAAGGCCCAGCGCGGCAGGCTCTCGCCCGGATACCATTTGCCCTGGCCGTAATGCAGCAGCCCGCCCGGCGCGAAGCGCGTGCGCAGGCGGCGGATCAGGTCGTCGGCGAGCCCGCGCTTGGTCGGGCCGACGGCTTCCGTATTCCACTCGCCTGCCTCGAGGTCGTCGACCGAGACGAAGGTCGGCTCGCCGCCCATGGTGAGCCGCACGTCCTGTGCGGCAAGATCGCCGTCGACCTGCTCGCCGAGATCGTTGAGCCGCGCCCAGGCCTCGTCGGAGAACGGCTTTGTGATGCGCGGCGCCTCGCGGATGCGCTTCACGCTCATGTCGAAGGCGAACTCGACCTCGGCAAAGCCGGCGCCCCCGGAGATCGGCGCGGCCGAGCGATAGTGCGGCGTCGCCGCAACCGGGATGTGGCCCTCGCCCGCCAGCATGCCGGAGGTCGCGTCAAAACCGATCCAGCCGGCGCCCGGCAGATAGACCTCGGCCCAGGCGTGCAGATCGGTGAAATCGTTCTCCACTTCCGGCGGTCCCTCGATCGGATCGATGTCGGGACGGATCTGGACGAGATAGCCGGAGACGAAGCGCGCGGCGAGCCCGAGATGGCGCAGCGTCTGGATCAAGAGCCAGGCGGAGTCCCGGCACGAGCCGGCGCCCGAGGCGAGCGTCTCCTCCGGCGTCTGCACGCCCGGCTCCATGCGGATGATGTAGCGGATCTTCTTCTGGAGCTCACGATTGAGCTCGACCAGAAAGTTGACGGTGTTCGCCGCTTCGTGCGGGATCGTATCGAGATATTTCGCAAACAGACGATCGGGTTTGATGGTCTCGAGATACGGCGCAAGCTCCGTCTTCAGATCCTTCGGATAGTCGAACGGAAAACTGTCGGCATAGGGCTCGACGAAGAAGTCGAACGGATTGACCACGGTCATCTGCGTCGTGAAATCGACCTCGAATTTCAGCTCGGTCGTCTTCTCCGGAAAGACATAGCGGGCGAGCCAGTTGCCTTGCGGGTCCTGCTGCCAGTTCACGAAATGATTGGATGGCGTGACCTTGAGCGAATAGCTCAGGATCGGCGTGCGCGTATGCGGCGCCGGGCGCAGGCGGATGGTCTGCGGGCCGAGATCGATCGGGCGGTCGTATTTGTAGTGCGTGACGTGGTGTAATGCGACGTAGATCGACACGGGGTGCGGTGCTCCGGCAGCTTTTTTGAGCAGAACACCTGATGTGGGTGCGATCAAGCACTAACAACGGGCAGACCGTGCCTAGGAAGTATCCCGGTCGTCCCGGCTTCGTCGGGACGATGACGGAGATTGTGGCTGCGCCGCGCTCTTCCCACGCACGTCGTCCCGGACAAGCAGAGCTCCGGCCAACGCGCGGCGTTGCCCGGAGCGGAGCGCCGATCCGGGACCCATAACCACAGGAGGTCGTTTGGCGAAGGCTGGCAATTGTCAGGTCGCAACCAACCACTGCCTGTGGTTATAGGTCCCGGATCGGCGCGCGCCTTGGGGCGCGCTTGTCCGGGACGACGGCGGTGATTGGGGAAAGCGTTACGTCGCTGAGTGCGTCGGCGCCGCGCGCGATCACATCGTCGCACCCAGCACCCACGGCGCGAACTCGGCGCCCCCGAAGTCGAAGTTCTCACTCTTCGTCCGCTGGCCGGACGCGGTCTTCAAAATGAGTTCGAATATGCGCTCGCCGCAACTCTCGACGCTCTCCTCGCCTTCGAGGATGGTGCCGCAATTGACGTCCATGTCCTCTTCCATGCGCTTGTACATGGGCGTGTTGGTGGCAAGCTTGATTGATGGCGCCGGCTTGCAGCCGAACACGCTGCCGCGGCCTGTGGTGAAGCAGACGAGATTGGCGCCGCCTGCCACTTGGCCGGTTGCTGCGACCGGATCGTAGCCGGGCGTGTCCATGAACACGAAACCCTTCTTGGTGACGGGCTCGGCGTAGCGCAGCACCTCGACGAGATTGGTGGTGCCGGCCTTCGCCATCGCGCCGAGCGACTTTTCCAGGATGGTGGTGAGGCCGCCGGCCTTGTTGCCGGGGCTTGGATTGGCGTTCATCTCGGCGCCTTCGCGCTCGGTATACGCGTCCCACCAGCGCATCAGATCGACCAGCTTCTCGCCGACCTCGCGGCTGACGGCGCGGCGCGTGAGCAGATGCTCGGCGCCGTAGGTCTCGGGCGTCTCCGAGAGGATCACGGTGCCGCCGTGACGAACGATGAGATCGCTCGCCGCACCCAATGCCGGATTGGCAGACACGCCGGAATAACCGTCCGAGCCGCCGCATTGCAGGGCCACGGTGAGCTCGCTTGCCGGCACCGTTTCGCGCTTCACCTTGTTGGCATCAGCGAGCGCCTCGCGCACGAAGGCGATGCCTGCTTCGACCGCCTTGCGGGTGCCGCCGACCTCCTGAATGTCCATCGCGCGCAAGCGGCCGGCGAGCTTCTGCTCCTCCATCAGGCCGCCGATCTGGTTCACCTCGCAGCCGAGGCCGAGCACGATGACGTGGGAGAAATTGACGTGCCGCGCATAGCCGCCGAGCGTGCGGCGGAGCAGCGCCAGAGGCTCGTTCTGCGTCATGCCGCAACCGGTCTTGTGGGTCAGCGCGACCACGCCATCGACATTGGGGAAGTCGGCCAGCGGATTGTCGCCGGTGAAGGGATTCTTCTTGAAGACGTCGGCGACGAGGCTCGCGACATGCGCGCTGCAATTCACCGAGGTGAGGATGCCGATATAGTTGCGCGTGGCGACGCGGCCGTTCGGGCGGCGGATGCCCTCGAAGGTCGCCGGCAGGTCGAAGTTCGGCGTCGGCTTGACGTCGGCGCAATAGGCATAGTCCTTGGCGAAGTCGCCCATGCCGCAGTTCTGCGTGTGCACATGCTGGCCCGGCGCAATAGCTTGGGTGGCAAAGCCGATGATCTGGCCGTAGCGCTTGACCGGCTCGCCCAATGCGATCGGCTTGATCGCGACCTTATGGCCGGAGGGAATGCGGTCGACCGTGGTCACGCCATCGGCGACCACCGTTCCGGGCGGCAGGCTCGCGCGCGCGATCACCACGCCATCATCGGGATGCAGGCGGATGACGGGGCTGATGGTCATGGGTGTCTCCTTCGGTCTTCAATGTATCGTGCCCCGGACGCAGCGCAGCGCGGTAGCGGTGCGGGGCCCATGCGTGATGTCGGCAACTGGGTCCCGGCTCTGCGGCGCATCACTTTGTGCTGCGCCGCGTCCGGGACACGTGACGTGGCTTACGCCTTCCCGCCGGAATCCTTGCGGGTCGCATTCACTTGCATCTTCGCGTAGGTCGTCATCAGGCCGACCTCGTTCGAGAGCGTCACCAGCTTGAAGCCCATGTTGATGGCGCGCGCTGCGCCTTCGGCGCCGCTGCAATGGATGCCCGGGTTGAGGCCGCGCTTGCCGCACTCCTTGATGATCTTCTCGTAGATCGCGAGGATCTCCGGCTCGCTGCGGTCGAGCTTGGGCTCGAGGCCGTAGGAGAAGCCGAGATCGGACGGGCCGATATAGACGCCGTCGATGCCTTCGACATCGAGGATCGCTTCCATGTTCTCGACCGCGGTCCTCGTCTCCATCATCGGCAGCAGCACGATCTCGTCGTTGGCCGTCTTCTGATAGGAGCCTGCGGTGCCGTACATGCCGGCGCGGATCGGACCGTTGGAGCGAACGCCCTTCGGCGGATATTTCGAATAGGAGACGAGGTTCCTGGCTTCCTGCGGCGTGTTGACCATGGGGCAGATCACGCCATAGGCGCCGCCGTCGAGCACCTTGCCGATGATGCCGGGCTCGTTCCAGGGCACGCGGACCATCGGCGTGATCGGATGCTTGTCCATGGCCTGGAAGCACTGGACCATCGACAGATAGTCCTGCACGCCGTGTTGCATGTCGACGGTGACGCTGTCGAAGCCGCATTGCGCGATCATCTCGGCCGAGAAGCCGGAGGGAATCGCGAGCCAACCATTGACCACGGCCTTGCCCGACTTCCAGGTTTCCTTAACTTTGTTCGCCACGTTGCCTTCCTTCTTTGTTGTTTAGACCGTCGTCACCATGACGAGCGCCGCGACAAGGCGATGCCGTTATTACCGCGAACTCGATCGCCGCGCTACGCTCGCGATGACGCAAGATGTCATCCGACAAGAGGGGCGCCATCCGTCCCGGCGCCGACTTTCTAGCGATCGGCTTGGGCCACTTTGAGCGAAAAAACGCGGCCATGTCCATGACTGTTGTCGCGCGCTCGCGCATATCTGCTTTCACTCCTCGGCACTTGCCTCATCGCCGGCGCCGAGGCTTGCGAGACTCTGCTCGAGCTCGCCGAGCATGTCCTGCAACTCGGCGAGCTTGCGGGCGCCAAAGCGTCGCGTGATCTCGGCATAGATCGCCTCCGACGTCGGCGCCACGGAGGCCATCAGCTTCACGCCCTCTTTCGAGATCGAGACCATGCTGCGACGCTGGTCCGCCTTCGCGGTCTTGCGCTCGATCAGGTTGCGGGCTTCGAGGTCGCGCAGGATGCGCGACAGGCTCGGCCCGAGCAGGAACGCCGTGCGTGCGAGTTCCGTGACCTCGACCGCCTCGATGGCTGCGAGCGCGCGCAAGATGCGCCATTGCTGCTCGGTCAAGCCGTGCTCGCGCAGCGAGGGGCGGAATTGCCGCATCACCGCCTCGCGCGCCCGTAGCAATGACATCGGCAGCGAGCGCGAGAAGTCGCGCATTGGCACCTGCCGCGCGACAGGCGCGCTTCCGTTGGCGGGATCAGCGGATTTCTTCGTCATGACGCCCTTTCAAGCCGCAAAATGTTTGCAGTGCAGCAAGCCCAATTTGTGTTTGACGCATTCACTTAACATGTTAACTATCTCCGGGCACCACGATTTGTAAGATCACAAATGGCGCTTTCCAACGACGATATCCAAGCTTGCGCGAGGCGTCTGCACCAGGCGGAGAAGACCCGCACGCAGATCCGGCAGCTCTCGCAGGATTTTCCCGAGATCACCATCGCTGACGCTTACGCGATTCAGAAGGCCTGGGTCGATCTCAAGATCGCCGAGGGACGCATCGTGAAAGGCCACAAGATCGGCCTGACCTCGAAGGCGATGCAGAGCGCGCTCAATATCGACGAGCCGGATTCCGGCGTGCTGCTCGACGACATGTTCTTTGCCGACGGCGGGATCATTCCGACCGAGCGCTTCATCGCAACGCGGGTCGAAGCCGAGCTCGCCTTCGTCATGTGCAAGCGCCTTTCAGGACCAGACTGCACGATGTTCGACGTGCTCAATGCCACCGACTTCGTGGTGCCGGCGCTGGAGATTTTGGACACGCGGATCGAGCGCGTCGATGCCAAGACCAAGGCGACGCGAAAGATTTTCGACACCATCGCCGACAATGCGGCTAATGCCGGCATCGTGCTCGGCGGTCGGCCGATCCGGCCGCTGGAGGCCGATTTGCGTTGGATCGGCGCGCTCTGCTTCAAGAACGGCCAGCTCGAGGAAACCGGTCTTGCCGCCGGCGTGCTCAATCACCCCGCAACAGCGGTAGCCTGGCTCGCCAACAAGATCGCGCCGCTTGGGCTAGCGCTGGAGCCCGGACAGGTCGTGCTCGCCGGCTCCTTCATCCGCCCGATCGAGACCCGCAAGGGCGACACAATTCAGGCCGACTATGGCGCCTACGGCTCGGTGAGCTGCTACTTCGCTTAGGCGAACAATAAGACAGGGAGTGAAACCGCGATGCCGCATTTCACGATCGAATATTCGGCCAATCTCGATGGCCGCCTCGACATGGGCCTGGTATGCGAAGTCGTGCGCAAGGCGGCGGTCGAGACCGGCATCTTCCCGCTCGGCGGCATCCGCGTTCGCGCCGTCAGGTGCGAGCATTACGCGATCGCGGACGCACGGCAGGAGTACGGCTTCCTCGACATGGTGCTGCGCATCGGCGAGGGCCGCGATCTCAAGACGCGTCAGAAAGCCGGCGAGCACGTCTTCCAGGCGCTTTCAAGACATCTCGATCCCGTCTTCGCGGCCAGCAAGTTTGCCTTGTCGTTCGACATACAGATCAACGACAAGGACACGAGCTGGAAGCGCAACAACATCCATGACGCCCTGAAAGCGGAGGCGCAGCCCGGCTGACGTTTCCATTCCCTGCCCTGGCAGCGACATCTCGATCTTTGCCACACTCGCATTTGGGAACATGATCGACGTCGAAGCGGAGGGCATCGCAAGCTTCCGCAACTGCGTCGTCGATGAAGCCTGGACAACACTCGAAGTGGAATAGCACCATGACCACCCTCACCGGCGGCGAAGCGATCGTAAGCGGCCTGGTCGCCCATGGCGTCGACACCGTATTCGGCCTGCCCGGCGCACAGGTCTACGGCCTGTTTGACGCCTTCCATCAGTCCCAGCTCAAGGTGATCGGCGCGCGGCACGAGCAGGCCTGCGGCTACATGGCGTTCGGCTATGCGCGCTCCAGCGGCAGGCCCGGTGTGTTCAGCGTAGTGCCCGGCCCCGGCGTGCTCAACGCCAGCGCGGCCCTGCTCACCGCCTTCGGCTGCAACGAGCCGGTGCTCTGCGTCACCGGCCAGGTGCCGACACAATTTTTGGGCAAGGGCCGCGGCCATCTGCACGAGATGCCGGATCAGCTCGCGACCGTCCGCAGCTTTGTGAAATGGGCCGATCGCATCGAATATTCCGGCAATGCGCCGACGGTCGTCGCGCGCGCGTTTCAGGAGATGACCTCCGGCCGACGCGGGCCTGCTTCTGTCGAGATGCCCTGGGACGTCTTCACCCAGCGCGCCGACACCGCGGCCGCACAGGTGCTGGAACCGCTGCCGGCGCCGCAGCCTGATCCTGACCTGATCAAGCAGGCTGCCGCGCTGATCAAGACCAGCAAGGCGCCGATGATCTTCGTCGGCAGCGGCGCGATCGAGGCGCGCGAGGAGATCCTAGAACTCGCCGAGATGATCGATGCGCCCGTCGTTGCCTTCCGCAGCGGCCGCGGCATCGTCTCCAATGCGCACGAGCTCGGGCTCACCATGGCAGCCGCCTACAAGCTGTGGCCCACGACCGATTTGATGATCGCAATCGGCACCCGCGCGGAGCTGCCGGCCTCGGGCTTTCGCTGGCCCTATCAGCCGAAGGGACTGAAATCCATTCGGATCGATATCGATCCGGCCGAGATGCGCCGGCTCGCCTGCGATGCCGCTATCGTCGCCGACGCCAGGGCCGGCACGGCCGATCTCGTCGCAGCCGTGAAGAAGGCCGGCTATGCGAGTAGCCGCGGCCGGCGCGGAGACATCCGCGAGGCCACCGCAACCGCGCAACAGGAAATCCAGCGCATCCAGCCGCAGATGGCGTATCTCAACATCCTGCGCGAGGTGCTGCCGGCAAATGCGATCGTGACAGATGAATTGTCGCAGTTCGGCTTCGCCTCCTGGTACGGCTTTCCGGTCTACCAGCCGCGCACCTTCATCACGTCAGGCTATCAGGGCACGCTCGGCTCCGGCTTTCCGACTGCGCTTGGCGCCAAGGTCGCCAACCCCGACAAGCCGGTGGTGGCGATCACCGGCGACGGCGGCTTCATGTTCGGCGTGCAGGAGCTCTCGACCGCCGTGCAGTTCAACATCGGCGTGGTGACGCTGGTATTCAACAACAACGCCTACGGCAATGTGCGCCGCGACCAGCGCGAACGCTTTGACGGCCGCGTGGTGGCCTCCGATCTGGTCAATCCCGATTTCGTCAAGCTCGCGGAATCCTTCGGCGTTGCGGCGGCGCGCGTCACTGCACCGGACCAGTTCAAGGCGGCGATGGAGAAGGCGCTCGCCCATGGCGGGCCCTATCTGATCTCCGTCGAGGTGACGCGGGACTCCGAAGTCAGTCCGTGGGCGTTCATTCACCCGCCGAAGCCGTAGACGAAGCATCGTCGTTTCTGCGTTCCTTTCGTCCCTTGCGGGAGAAGGAAGATCAGCGCGTCCTGCGGAAGGTCAAATTGATCCGCTTCCGCCCGAGCAGCGCATGTTCGCCGTCGGCGAGCGGCGCGACGCCGTGATAAGCGAGCCTGCTAGCCCCGCCCCAGACCACGACGTCGCCATGCACCAGGCGGAAGCGGCGCGGCTTGTCGCTGCGCGCCAGGCCGCCGAACAGGAAGGTCGCGGGCAGGCCAAGCGAGACCGAGACGATCGGGGCCGAATAGTCGAGCTCGTCCTTGTCCTGATGCAGCGACAGCCGCGTGCCGGGGTCGTAGCGGTTGACGAGGCAGGCATCGGGCGCGAAGTCTTTGAAACCGCCCTGCTCCGCCGCGCGGCGGGCGAGAGCCCGGAACACAGGCGGCATCGCCGGCCAAAGCGCGCCGGTTCGCGGATCGATCGGATCGTAGCGATAGCCGGTGTGATCGGTGATCCAGCCGCGCTCGCCGCAATTGGTCATGGCCACCGACATCTGGTAGCCGCCGGGCGTCGTCATGCGCCGGAACGGCGATTGCGCCACGATGGCGCGCACGGCTTCGATCAGCTCGCTCTCGATCGGCTTGACGAAGCCGCGCAGCAACACGGCGCCGTCGGCGATCTCCTCGCGCGATGGCTGCGCCTCGGCGACGCTGTCGAACAGATCACCCGTCAATCGCAGCGCTCATTTGGCATCATGAAAAATCACACCCAGCGTGTGGCGCTGCCCGGACCTGATACGGCTGACGCCATGGCGGAGATTAACGCGGTAGGTGCCGCGTGTCCCCTGCACCGGTCGGTGATGCACGGCGAAGGCGACGGCGTCGCCCTGCGCCAGCGGCACCACCTCGGCGCGGGACTGCATGCGCGGCCGCTGCTCGGTCAGCACGAACTCGCCGCCGGTGAAATCGCGTCCAGGCTCTGACAGCAGGATCGCGACCTGGATCGGGAACACATGCTCGCCATAGAGATCCTGATGCAGGCAATTGTAGTCGCCGGCCTCATATTGCAGCAGCAGCGGCGTCGGCCGGCTCTGGCCGGCCTCGTGGCAGCGCTTCAGGAAAGCTGTGTGCGCGGCGGGATAGCGGATGTCGATCCCCATCGCCTCGTTCCAGCGGTTGGCGACGCCCTGAAGATGCGCATAGAGCGCGGGGCGCATCTGCGCGATCAAGTCGGGAAGCGGATAGGAGAAATATTTGTACTCGCCGCGGCCAAAGCCGTGGCGGCCCATGACGATGCGGCTACGGAAGTGCGCGTCGTCTGAATAGAGCGCGGCGACGGCGCGGCATTGGTCCGGCGTCAGCAGGCCCTTGAGCACGGCGCAGCCCTGGCTGTCGAGTTCGGTGGTGATCTGCGGCCAGTCGAGGGTGTCGACGTGGGAGGCAATGTCGACGGATAGCTTAGGGGCTGATTTGCGTGCTGTTGCTGTCATGGCTACGACTCTCGCAATACGCCGCCCCCGCCGCCACCCGATTTCCGACTATCTCCCCGTCATTGCGAGGAGCCCTTGCGACGAAGCAATCCAGAGTCCCTCCGCGGAACCAGTCTGGATTGCTTCGCTTCGCTCGCAATGACGGTGGAGAGCGCCTAGCCCAGCACCGGCAACGTCACCACGTCGTAGCCGTGCTTGATCGTGCGCTTCAGCACCGGATCTTCCAGCTCGAATTCGAACCGGCCGGCGGGGCGGATGCCGCCCTTGGCGGCGAAGGTGCCGCCGAACATGGCGCAGCCGTCGGGCAGCTTCCCGCCTGGAAAGCCGCGCGCGATCAGGTCAGCGACCGGGAGCATCGCATCGAGCGTGCCCTCCTGGTAGAGCACGCGCTCGCCCTTGATCCAGGCGTAGGAGCGCAGGATCATCCTGTCCCAATGGCCGATGACGTCCTCGAGCTCCCACAGCGTGGAGGCAATCGGCTTGTCGCACATCTGCTTTGAGACCGTGACGCTATAGGCCTCGACCTTGCGGTCGGTGTGATCGGAGCCGCAGCCGACGAAGATGCGGCCCTGCCAGCCGATCAGCACGAACTCGACCTCACCACTGGAATCGCAGCCGGTGCATTCGATGCGGTCTTCCATGGTCAGCCGCCGCGCCGAGACGCGATAGTAGATCGGCGTCGAGGCCGGGCGGGCGATGCCGACGGCCTCGAGCTCGGCGATATGCTTGTCGCGCGCGACGGGGTCGCGGCCGGTCCAGCCGGCGATGACCGCCTGGTCGATCGCCAGCGTCAGCGGCGTCGTGGTGTCCTGGGCGTCGACGGTGAAGGTCAGGTCAAACACGGATCACGGCCTCCATGCCGGCAGCAAGCTCGAAGACACGGCGGTCGGATCCGCCAGCGCCTGCCAGCATCAGACCAACGGGAACGGCGCCCTGGCGATGCGCGGGCAGCGAGATGGCGCAGCCGTCGATCATGTTGATCAGGGTGCAATTGCGCAGGGCACGCAGGTTCTGGGTGGTGAACGCCTTGTCGTCGGCGAGATCGGCAATCTTCGGCGGCGTGTTGGCGGTGGTCGGCAGCACCAGGGCGTCATAGGGCGCGATGCACGCATTGACGCGGGCGATCAGCGAGCGGCGCTCGTTGAGGAGATCGATGTAGTCGGCCGCGCTTTGCGCCTCGCCGCGCATAATGCGGACAGCGACCCTGGGATCATAGACATCGCCCTTGGCCGTGATGAGATAGCGGTGCCAGGCATAGCTCTCGGCCGCGGCAAAGCCGCCCTTGGCGTTCATCGGGCCGATGTCGTGGAATTCTGCCATTTCGATGCGCTCGATGATCGCGCCGTGATCGGCGAGCGCCTTCAGCGCGCGCTCGAACGTCTCGGAGACCTGCACATCTAGGTCGTCGAGCGCGATCGTGGTCGGCACCGCCAGCCGCATGCCCTTTACGGGGCGCGGCTTCACCGCGGTGATCGGCTCGTTGGCGAGCACCGCATCGAGTATGGCGCAGCAGCTGACCGATCGCGCCAGCGGCCCGATGCTGTCGAGCGAGAACGACAGCGGCACAGAGCCGTCGAGCGGCACCCGGCGCTGCGTCGGCTTGTAGCCGACGATGCCGTTGAAGGCGGCCGGAATCCGACAGGAACCGCCGGTATCGGTGCCGAGCGCGCCATGCGCCATGCCGTCGAGCACGGACACTGCCGCGCCCGAGGACGAGCCGCCGGGCACGTGGCCCTCCGCCCGGTTCCAGGCGCCCTTCGGCGTGCCGTAATGCGGATTGATGCCAATGCCGGAATAGGCGAACTCGGTCATGTTGGTTCGCCCGATCACGACGAAGCCGGCGCCGCGCAGCCGCGCAACCGCCGCCGCGTCGTGCTCCGCCGGATCGGAATCGTCGAGCGCACGGGAGCCGGCGCGCGTCGTCTGCCCCTTGATGTCGAAGAGATCCTTGATCGAGATCGGAATACCGGCATAGCGCGATGGCGCTGCCTTGGCCTTGCGCAAGCCGTCCATCGCGTCAGCCGCCGCGAGTGCGGCGTCCTTATCGACATGGATGAAGGCGCGCTGGCCCTCACCGGTGGGATCGGCGATCCTGGCAAGGCACGCCTCGACCAGCTTGCGGGAGGTGGTGCGGCCGCTTTCGAGGTCTTCGGCGAGCTTCGCCAGCGTCGGAAAATCGGGCATGTCTGTCTCACGGAATATTGGCGCGCGCAATCTATAGCGCTGGCTCAGTTCGACACAAGCATTGTGCGCATGATGGCATGCATGCGCATTGCTGGACCGTTGACGCACTATAGTCGATTGTCGCATCAAGATCGAAACAGGCGGGCGCGAAGCCTGTCTCTTAGGAGGAGCTGCCCATATGGCCGAACCGCAGCGCGCGCGACCGAAACCAACGCCGGAAACCCAGCATTTCTGGGACGGCACGAAAATCGGCGAATTGCGCCTGCAGCGCTGCGACGCCTGCGCGCATGTCTACTTCCCGCCGCGCCCGTTCTGCCCCTCCTGCGCCTCGCGCAAGGTCTCGGTGTTCAAGGCGAGCGGCAAGGGCTTTCTTTACAGCTACGTGATCAATCACCGCCCTGCCGCGCCCGGCTTCACGCCGCCCTACGCGATCGCGGTGGTCGAACTCGACGAAGGACCGCGGATGATGAGCAACATCATCGACTGCCCGCAGACGCCGGAGGCACTCGAGCTCGACATGAAGCTCGAGGTCGCCTTCCAAGAACTCGACGACAAGATCACCCTCCCCGTCTTCCGTCCGGCGAAGGGGTAAGCCATGCGCAAGAACCAGGTTGCCGTCGTCGGCGCGGCCGAGACCACCGAGCTCGGTGTCATCCCCAACGCCTCGCAGCTCCAGCTCCACGCCGACGCAGCGCTCAATGCCATCGCCGATGCCGGGCTGAAACTCTCCGACATCGACGGCTTTGCCACCGCGGTCGAAACGCCGCAGCAGGTCTGCCATTATCTCGGCATCAAGCCGACCTGGGTGGACGGCACCTCGGTTGGCGGCTGCTCCTTCATGCTGCACGTCCGCCACGCCGCCGCGGCGATCGAGGCCGGCCTGTGCAAGACCGTGCTGATCACCCATGCCGAGAGCGGCAAGTCGATGATCGGCAAATTGCCGCGCTCGACACCACCAGACAGCCTCAACGGCCAGTTCGAGGCGCCCTATGGTGTCTACGGCCCGCCCAGCATGTTCCCGATCCCCGTGCTGCGCTTCATGAAGACCTACGGCATCACGCATGAACAGCTGGCTTCGGTCGCAGTGGTGCAGCGGGAATGGGCGGCGAAGAATCCGCGCGCGATGATGAAGGATCCGATCACGGTCACCGATGTCCTCAACTCGCGCATGATCGCCTATCCGTTCCGCCTGCTCCAATGCTGCCTGGTCACCGATGGCGGCGGCGCGCTGATCCTGACCTCGGCTGACCGCGCCAGGGATTTTCCCAGGAAGCCCGTCTACATCATGGGCACCGGCGAGAGCGTGGAGACGCCGATGGTCAGCCAGATGGAGACGTTCAATTCCTCGCGCGCGTTCAAGACCGCGGGGCCCCTCGCCTTCAAGGAAGCCGGCATTGCGCATGGGGATGTCGACCATCTCATGATCTACGATGCGTTTGCCCATCTGCCGCTGTTCGGCCTCGGCGATCTCGGCTTCATGCCCTATGAGGAGACCGGCCAATTCATCGCGGACGGCAACACGCGGCCGGGGGCCAAGCTGCCGCTCAACACCAATGGCGGCGGATTGAGCTACATGCATTCGGGCATGTACGGCATGTACGCGCTCCAGGAGAGCGTGCGCCAGATGCGCGGCATCGCGCCGGCACAGGTCGCTGGCGCGAAGATTTCGGTGTGTCATGGCGTCGGCGGCATGTTCGCGGCATCAGGCACGATCGTGTTTACGAACGAGAGGTAAGGGCTGTCATTCCGGGGCGCGCGCAGCGCGAACCCGGAATCCATTGTGCAGCAGGCGAGCCGGAGAAATGGATTCCGGGTTCGCGCCAAGAGGCGCGCCCCGGAATGACGGCGGAAATTGAGACGAACAGCGGAGAACCCACATGACAAAATCACTGCAGGACAAGGTCATCATCGTCACCGGCGCAGGCCGCGGCATCGGGCGGGAGATCGCGCTGCTGTGCGCCGCGGAAGGCGCCAAGGTCGTCGTCAACGATCCCGGCGGTGCCGCCGACGGCGCCGGCTCGAACGCGGCGCCCGCGGAAGAAGTGGTCGAGGAGATCAAGAAGCGCGGCGGCACTGCGGTCGCCAATTTCGAGTCGGTGGCGGAAGCAATCCCCGCCAGCAAGATCGTGAAGACCGCCACCGATCATTTCGGCCGGCTCGACGGCGTCGTCAACAATGCCGGCATCTTGCGCGACATGATCTTCCACAAGATGAGCGTGGAAGCGTTCGAAGCCGTCATCAAGGTGCATTTGATGGGCTCGTTCTATGTCTCGCATGCCGCGGCGCGGGTTTTCCGCGAGCAGGAATCGGGCTCCTTCGTGCACTTCACCTCGACCTCCGGCCTGATCGGCAACTTTGGACAAGCCAATTACGCCGCCGCCAAGCTCGGCATCGTCGGTCTGTCGAAGTCGATCGCGCTCGACATGGGCCGTTTCAACGTCCGCTCCAACTGCGTCTCGCCGTTCGCCTGGACCCGCATGATCGGCACCATCCCGACCGAGACCGAAGCCGAGAGGGCGCGCGTCGAGAAGATCAAGCAGATGGGACCGGAGAAGATCGCCCCGCTCTGCGGCTATCTGCTCTCAGATCCCGCCAAGGACGTCACCGGGCAGATCTTTGGCGTGCGCATGAACGAGATCTTCCTGTTCAGCCAGAACCGCCCGATCCGCTCAGTGCAGCGGAGCGAAGGCTGGACGCCGCAGTCGATCGCGGAACACGGCATGCCGGCACTCAAGGGCTCGTTCTACAAGCTCGACCGCTCCGCCGACATCTTCACCTGGGATCCCGTCTAGCCGCATTTCCGGCATCCCTGCCCTGCGATCTCTGGCTGCCTCGGCCAGAGATCGCCCCGTTTTACGCCCGAATGCGGGCGGATGGTGCCCTCCCAACAAACTTTGGGAGGAAACCATGACAAGAATACTGACCAACCCCGACATCTCTGCCATCGGCGGCCTTGGGCGCCGCACTCTCCTCAAAGGCACGGCGGCTCTCGCCGCCTCCACCGTCCTCGCCTCGCAGGCCAACGCGCGCGACTTCGGCGCCAATGCCGAGCCGCAGCGCTATCCCGACCCCGACATCGTCGTCATCGACCCCAAGCGCTTCAAGGCCAAGGTCGGCAACACCGCGATCAAGCGGCTCTATACCGGCTGCCTGTGGGCGGAGGGACCGGCGTGGAATGCGCAGGGGCAATATCTCGTCTGGAGCGACATCCCAGCCAACCGCCAGCTTCGCTATCTCGACGACGACGGTCACATCTCCGAGCAGTTCCACAAGCCGTCGAACGAAGCCAACGGCAACTCGTTCGACACCGAAGGACGCCAGATCAGCGCCGAACGGACTCGCCTCGTCCGCTACGAGCACGACGGTTCGGTAACGGCGCTGGCCGAGCAGGCAGGCGGCAAGCCGCTCAACGGCCCGAACGACATGGTGGTGCATCCCAACGACAAGGCGATCTGGTTCACCGACCCCGGTTATGGCGCGATCAGCATCTACGAAGGCAAGCTTGCCAACACCGGCTCGCTCCAACCCCATCAAAAGGAAGCCGTCTATCGCCTGGACACCCAGACCGGGCAGGTCGCGAAGGTGGCCGACGAGCCGTTCAAGCCGAACGGCATCGCCTTCAGCCACGACTACAAGAAGCTCTATGTCTGCGACACCGGCATCACACATTACCCGCAGGCAGAGAACGTGGTGTGGTCCTACGACATCGACGGTGCCAAGCTGTCGAACCCGAAGAAGCTGATCGACATGAAGCTCGACAGCAAGTCGGGTTTCCCCGACGGCTTGCGCGTCGATACCGAAGGCAACATCTGGGTCGGCGCCGGCTGGGTCGGACCCGGCTATGACGGCGTGCAGGTGTTCGCGCCAACCGACGGTGCGCGCATCGGCCAGATCCTGCTGCCCGAGACCTGCGCCAATGTCTGCTTCGGCGGCAAGAAGCGCAACCGCCTGTTCATGACCGCGAGTCAGTCGCTCTATGCGGTGTATGTGGAGACGCAAGGCGCGCATTTCTGTTGAGGCGCTCCGTACTCACCACACGTCATGGCCGGGCTTGTCCCGGCCATCCACGTCTTAGCTCGCAGCACGAAGAACGTGGATGCCCGGGACAAGCCCGGGCATGACGGCTCTGAGTGTGGAGCGGCGACGGGGGCTCTTGTTATTTACCCCGTATTCCTCAGCCCCGCCGAGATGCCGTTGATCGTGAGCTGGATCCCGCGCAGCACCTGCTCGTCCGGGTTCTGCGCGCGGTGCTCCTTCAACAGCTCGACCTGAACATGGTTGAGCGGATCGAGATAGGGGAAGCGGTGGCGCACGGAGCGCTCCAGCAGCGGGTTGCTCTGAAGCAACCGGTCCTGGCCCATGATGTCGAGCAACGTCTCGATACAGGAATGCCATTCGCGGCGGATGCGGCCGAAGATTTTTTCACGCAGGGCTTCGTCCGGCACGAGCTCGGCATAGCGCGAGGCGATGGCGATCGAGCTTTTCGCCAGCACCATGTCCATGTTCGACAAGAGCATGCGGAAGAACGGCCATTCCCTGTAGAGCTCTTTCAGGAACGGCATGCCCTGGTCGGGATGATCAGCGATCCACTGCTCGACCGCGCTGCCAAAGCCGTACCAGCCCGGCAGCATCAGGCGGCATTGCGCCCATGAGAACACCCAGGGGATCGCGCGCAGATCCTCGATCGCGCGGGTCTTCTTGCGCGAGGCCGGGCGGCTGCCGATGTTGAGCGTTGCGATCTCGTTGATGACGGTGGAGGCCCAGAAATAATCGACGAAGCCGTCGGTCTCGTAGACGAGGCCGCGATAAGCCCTGAAGGCGAGGTTCGACAATTCGTCCATCGCGGTCAGATATTCGCGGCGCGGCGCGCTCTGGCGCGGATTCAGGAGACTCGCCTCCAGCGTCGCAGCGGCGAGGATCTCCAGATTGTTGCGGCCGACTTCGGCGTTGGAATATTTCGACGAGATGATCTCGCCCTGCTCGGTGATGCGGATCTGGCCGTTCACGGCACCGCCGGGCTGCGCGATGATGGCATCATAGCTCGGACCACCACCGCGGCCGACCGAGCCGCCACGGCCGTGGAACAGGCGTAGGCGTACGTGATGCCGCTCGAACACGTCGACGAGTCCGATCTCGGCCTTGTAGAGCTCCCAGCCCGAGGTAACGAAGCCGCCATCCTTGTTGCTGTCGGAATAGCCGAGCATGACCTCCTGCACGCTGCCGCGGCTGTCGACGAGGCGGCGGTAATCATGTAGCGACAGCATGCGGTCCATGATGCCGGCGGAAGCCTGCAAATCCTCGATGGTCTCGAACAGCGGCACGATGTTGATGGCGCTGCGCCCGGAGGGATGGACGAGGCCGACCTCCTTCAAGAGCACCGCGACTTCGAGCATGTCCGACATGCCCTTGCACATCGAGATGATGCATTGGGGGATGGCGTCCGAACCGAACTTCGCATGCGCTTCCGCGGCGGCATGGAACACGTTGAGCTCGCCCATGGTCTCGTCGCTGTACTTGACGAACGGCGAGACCAGCGCGCGCGTCGAGCGCAACTCATTGGTGAGCAGCGAAATGCGGGCATCCTCGCCGAGCGCGAGATAGGACATGCCGGGGTTTGCAGCGTCCATCAGCTCGGCGATGGTGCGCTCATGCACGGCCGAGTTCTGTCGGATGTCGAGCCGCGCCAGATGGAAGCCGAAACAGTCCACCGCGCGCCGGAGCAGCCGCAGCCGGCCGCGGGCGATGACGCGGGCGTTGTTGGAAATCAGCGAGCGGTGCAGCACGTCGAGATCGGCCTGCAGCTCCCTAACGCTGTCGTAAGGCGCCGCTTTACCGACCGGCCGGCGCGTGATCTCGACCTCGAGCTTTTCGGCGGTCGCGGTCAGGCGCGCATAAATACCGGAGACCGCAAGGCGATAGGGCTCGCCGCTCCGGTGCGGCGAGGTGTCCGGCGAGCGTTCCGCGAGCGTGCGCAGCTCTTCGGAGACGTCGGCGAGATGCGCAGCGATCGACAGTTCGGAGCCGAGCACGTGCAGCTCGTTGAGATAGAACTGCATCACGCGGCTCGACTGCAGCCGCAGCGTGCCGCGCATGACGTCGGCGGTAACGAAGGGATTGCCGTCGCGGTCGCCGCCGATCCAGCTGCCCATGCGCAGGAACGAGGCGAGCTCGCTCGCCGCCTGCTCGCCGCCCTCCTCCAGTCGGTCTTCCAACGCGTTGACCAGGCGTGGCACCTCGCGCAGGAAGGTGTAGTCGTAGAACGACAGGCCGTTGGAGACCTCGTCGAGCACGGTGAGCTTGGTCCGGCGCAAGAGATTGGTCTGCCACAGCGTCAGCACCTCGCGGCGGAGTTGCTCGTCGCTGGCGGCGGCCTCCTCCGCGGTCAGCGCAACGCGTTCACGGCGATCGAGCAGGGCTGCGACCTCCATCTCGCGGTCCATGGTGCTCTTGCGTCGGACCTCGGTCGGGTGCGCGGTCAGCACCGGGCTGACCAGCGCGGACTTGAAGAAAGTGCGCAGCGCGTCGGGGCCGATGCCCGCCGCCTTGGCATGGGCGAGCGTTTCCGCCAGCACGCCGGAGCCGCCGTTCTTGCCCGCGCCGCGGGCGCGCATCTGGCGAATGTTGTTCTGATCCTCGGCGATGTTGGCGAGGTGGGAGAAATAGCTGAAGGCGCGGACGATCCGCACCGTCTCGGAGGTGGACATGCCGTCGAGGATCTGCTCGAGCTCGCGGCGGGCGAGCCGGTCCTCGTCGCGATGGAAGCGGATCGAGGTCTGGCGGATGCGCTCGACCAGGTCGAACACATCGGCGCCCTCCTGGTCGCGCACGGTATCGCCCAGGATGCGCCCGAGCAGGCGGATGTCGTCCCGCAGCCGGGCGTCGGCCTCCAGCGCCTGGACGTCCTCCGGGCGGTTGGGGCGATGTTCAGTGGCGTCGGATGATATGGTCTGGAGGGACATGGCTCGCTCCCCTTTAAGAGCTCCCTGGCTCCTCGGTCTGGAGGAGTGTGCGATATTTTTCTGCCGCAGTGCAAGATGAACTTGGTGGCGGCGCAAACTGCCGGCGACGTTCGTGTCCCGGACGCGCTGCAACGCCCTTAAGCGTTGCTGCGCAGAGCCGGGACCCAGGAGCCTCCTCATCGCTCGGCAACAGTCTGGGCCCCGGCTCTGCAGCGCACCACGCCGCGAAGACGCGGCGCGCTGCGCTGCGTCCGGGGCACGAGAATATAGCCAGTCTTATCAACAAACATGCTTTTGCCTTCTCGCGGCGTGTTCCACCCGAGCTTTGCTTCGTCTTTTCACCCTCACTGAGAAGAAAGGGCGCAGGGAAGGCCAGGCGCCGGCTGGCACCCAGGGTCCGCACGCGAGAAACGCACGCGGGGTGACCACAGGTGACGCCGGGACATCCCGGCCTTCCCTGCGCAACGGTTTTACGGCTTATGGCGCGCTCTCCCCGGGGAGCGATGCACTATTGCCCCCGTCGCCTTGCGGATGATCGATGCGCGCGCCCGGTCGGGCCGCTTCACCACCGCAAGCCTTGACGCACAGACCCCGGGCGTCAGGACCACACGCTTTTGCCGCCGCGGACGTCCCTCCCAAACATTCGGAAGCTCGCGCGTGCTCGCCCCCGAAACCGAAAGGAAACGCTGTGACCGCGCCGTGTCGATCGCGCGGATCGCGATGGCTCACAGGCGTAGCCCGCCCTGCCACCTCGTCACGCGCCGGCGCTACCGCGTCCATCGCATCCCGGCCTACGTATCGTGACGATCGCGAAACGTCCCTTTGACGAGCCGGGATGCGCTACCGTTTAACCGAAAACGCAAATTCGGTCAATCAGAATATTTTGCGGACCCGTCCCTTGACCTGCATGTGGTGTGATTTGCCCGTCGGGCAATGCGAGGAATTGGGGGCGAAAGGCGGCCGAGCAGCACGTAGCACGTAGGATGGGTTGAGCCTTTGCGAAACCCATCATGCTTCGTCACAGGCGGAGGGATTGATGGGTTTCGCTGGCGCTCTACCCATCCTACGAGCTGTCAGCGGATTGGCACGCCATATTGCAGCCCGCCCTTGGTCCAGAGCGAATTTAGCCCGCGCTTGATCTTCAGTGGCGAGCCCTCGCCGACATTGCGTTCGAAGCTTTCGCCGTAGTTTCCGACATGTTTGATAATGCGGTAGGCCCAGTCATTGGTGAGCCCCAGTGCTTCGCCGTTCTTGCCTTCGCTGCCCAATAAGCGGCGGATTTCTGGCTTTTCCGATTTTGTCATCTCGTCGACGTTTGCTTCGGTGATGCCGAGCTCCTCGGCGTTGATCATGGCGAAATGCACCCACTTGACGATGTCGGACCATTGGTCGTCGCCGTGGCGCACTGCTGGGCCGAGCGGTTCTTTCGAAATGATTTCCGGCAGGACGATATGGTCGTCCGGATTGACCAGGCGAAGCCGCTCGGCAGAGAGGCCCGAAGAATCCGTCGCGTAGGCATCGCAGCGCCCCATCTCATACGCGTTGATGGCTTCTTTGGAGCTGCCGAATGTTAGCAACTTGAGTCGCATCTTGTTGACGCGAAAATAATCGGCAACGTTGAGTTCGTCGGTCGTGCCTTGCTGCACGTAGACCGCAGCATCGTTGAGCTCGAGCGCGGACTTCACGTTGAGCAGCTTGCGGACCATGAATCCCTGGCCATCATAGTAATTGACGCCGGTAAAGTTCAGACCGAGCGAGTTGTCGCGCGAGCTTGTCCAAGTCGTGTTCCGCACGAGCACGTCGACTTCGCCTTGTTGCAAAGCGGCGAATCGATCCTTCGCCGTCAGCGGAATGAACTTGACTTTGGTAGGATCGCCGAGGATCGCGGCAGCGAGCGCCCGACAAAAGTCAACGTCGAGACCGGTCCAATTGCCCTGCGCGTCCTGTAACCCGAACCCCGTGAGGTTGCCGTTCGCCCCGCATTGCAAGAAGCCGCGCTGCTTGACGCTGTTGAGCGTTTGAGCCTGCGCCGATGTGGTAAGAGAGAGGACCGCCGTTGCGGCTAAAGCTGCAACAAGAACGCCTTTCATTGCCAATTCCTCCCGCTGGGGAGTGGCTGTGAGCATATCGGCCACGCAGGAATCACTGCAAGAGCGCCATCCCTCCCGCTCGCGTGACCTGCTACAGATTTTTGGCGAAATGGTACACGCCTGGACCGCGCGCGGCAATGTGGATGATGCCAGCGCGCTTCCGAATCAGCGGGATGAACTGGCGTCGCCTCATGCGGTCCCCTCCTCAGGCCGGGGGCCGCGCATTGCCACACGGCTGGGGTCATTTGCGTCGATTTGGCCGCGTCGCCGCCAGGTCCGGTCTGGCCTCGGCTACTGACGTGCCGGACACCATCGCGGTCTTCGGCGTCGGGCCATGAACAGACATTCCCTCACATGATTCGATCACCTCGTCCGCACGAACGAGTAACGAGGGCGGCACGGTGAGGCCGAGCGATTTGGCCGTCTTTGTGTTGATTACCAGCTCGAATTTGGTCGGCTGATTTACCGGCAGATCGGAAGGTTTGGTACCATTGAGGGTCTCGATTAATCGTGGCACCAGGGCATGTCGCCGCGTTGCAAATGCGGGACGAGGCGCACGTCCCCCGGATGGTCCGGCCGCGCTCCGGGTGGAAAAGACGGCCGCACCATACATTCGGGTCAAAGGCGCCAGCGAGCTGAGTGGCTACGATTACTTCTTGCGCGGATCGTCGGCCGCGTTGATGTAATCGATGCCTCCAGGACCGACAAACTGGACTTGGAGAACGGCCTCCTCATTTCCGGTCCAGGCGTAGTGAGAATGCTTTGCCGGATATACCCACAGTGAGCCCGGCTTCAACAACTCGCCTTTCGTCTCAAACGTTTCGCCGTGACTAGTACCGATATCGCCACTTATGATGGTCACGACCTCGGAATAGGGATGAGTGTGCGGCGGCATCTGAAAATTCGGGGGGAATTTGATGCGCAAGACAACCACATCCCCAGCTTTTGTTGGGTCTCCCACCAGCGTTGCGAGCTGGACGCCTTTGGGGAAGGCCGGGTTCTCCTTCCACGCAAGTGCATCAGGGGTGACTCGCGTCGGTGTGTTTTGCGCTGCCGCCGGGAATGAGAACACCACTAAGCCCGCTATCGCCAAGAGCTTCTTCATGTGAGTTCCTCCCACGGTAATGTGGAGCAAGGCACATATTAGAACTCCCTGGAGCTAACTGAGTCCAGTGGTTGTGAGCTTGACGATGACCGCTCAGGATCAAACTCTGACCTCGGGCCCTGTCTGACATAAGTCCGTTCATCCCTTGGCAACGGACATGCAGAAACTGCGACAGCGGGTCCACTTCCCGACTCATGTACGCAGCAACGGGGCTCTCTATTCAATTACCTTGTCGGCCCGAGCCAGCAGCATCGGCGGGATTTCGAGGCCGAGCGCGTTCGCGGTCCTGAGATTGATCGACAACTCGAACTTGGTAGGCTGTTGCACCGGCAATTCGCTTGGGTTTGCGCCCTTAAATATCTTATCGATAAAGGCTGCGAGCTGGAAATAGAGGTCAGGATAATTTACCGCGTAGGCGATCAGTCCCCCGGCTTCGACGAACTCGCGGGCTGGGAAGACGGTGGGCACACGATTGCGGGCCACCCATTCAACGATCATTTGTTGATACATTTGGGTGAGCCCGTCTGCCCCAACTACGAGGCCGTCGACACGCTGTCGGATCACCAGTTCGAATGCACGGCTCAGGTCACCCTCGCTCCGCACGTCAAGAAGCTCGGCCTCGAGACCCAGCGAGCGCGCCGCCGTCTTTGTCTCGTCCCATTCGGCTGGGACAGCGGGATTGCCCATGTTGTGAAGCAATGCAACTCGCGTAAGGCTCGGAAGCAGCTCTTTGAGGACCTCAACCCGTTTCGCTGACAGCTCGGTGCTGAAAGTAATCACCCCCGTGATGTTGCCGGTCGGCCGCGCGAAGCTCGCTACGAGCGCGCCGGGGCCACCCATTGTCATCATGACCACTGGAATCGTTCCGGTCGCATTCTGGGCCGCAGTGGTGGCAGGGGTGCCTCTCGTCAGGATCAGGTCGACGTTAAGGCCAACCAATTCGGACGCGAGATCCGGAAACCGCTCAGCCCGGCCATCGGCCGACCGATACTCGAGGGCCAAGTTTTTTCCTTCGAAATAACCCAAATCGCGCAGACCTTTGCGCAGAGCCTCAAGATTGGCGGCGTTCCGTACCGCCGGTATTGGCTCCAGAATTCCGACGCGATAGACCTTCCCGCCTCGCTGCGCACGCGCTGCGAGCGGCAGGGCGGCCGCGCCGCCGAGCAACGCGATGAACGAGCGCCGGTTCACTCCCGGTCCCTCCGTGCTTCCGAGGAAGTTAGCACACCTCGGTTATGGCAGGAGACTGCTGCGCTGCGGGATTTCGATCCTGTTTATGTCGCAGATGGGTCACGAGAGCCATCACGGGGCGGCTCGCTGAGGCCAGCTTCGGGCCAAAATGCGAAGGACTCAGCATGAGCAAATCTAGTTCTCCGCTCCACTAACCGGACTTCAAAGAGACATGCCGCCACTTTGCCAACGGGCCAGTCGCCGACACGGCTTGGCCGCACCAAGTACGGATTGAACCTGCCAGCTCGCCTTTGCGACAAAAACAGGCGTTTCACAGCGCGGGGCACCGCGCTTGCCGCGCGGAGACCTTCTCAACATGCAGCAGCGCAGCGTTCTTCCAGGCCGTCTCGGCAAATACTGTTTCATTCCGATCGGCCTATTGCTGTTGCTCGCGACCGCCTGTACCGCCTGGACCACAAAGGTGTGGCTCACGCGCGCCGTAGAGGTGCGCGGGCAGGTAATCGAGATGGTTCGCGTGCGAGCCAAGGAGCGCCAGGGTTATCTCTTCACGCCGCTGGTGCGCTTTCAAACCGCGGACGGCCGGCTGGTCGAATTTCAGTCCAGCCACCGGAGCAATCCGCCAGCGTACTACACAGGGCAGGCAGTCTCCGTCCTCTATGACCCCGAACAGCCCAGTTCAGCGGCCATCCGCGGAGTGCTTTCGATTTGGAGTCTGCCGATGGTTCTGAGTTTCCTTGGGACCATCTTCCTCGCGCTCGGCGCGGCCATAACTGTTTTGACTAAGCGTGAGCTTGCACAGCCTGATGTCGACGCGAAATTTGTCGGCGGTTGAACGGAACTCCATCCGCATCGGGTCAGAAGCGATCCTTGCCGGAAGGCGCGGGCAAGTCGGCTAGGGCCAACACCAGATCTCAGCCGATAAATTGGTGCCCGCGGTTGATCAGCGTTGGCGGAATGATCACTCCAAGTGCTTTGACCGTCTTGAGACTGATACCGAGAGCGAGTTCAGCCCTCTATTCCACAGGTACGTACGCGCACTTTGGCGTTTCGCGGGAACTTCGTAATCAACCATACCGTCGATTGATTCAACCCCCTCAAGGCCCATAGGCAATCAGCGAGCATTCTCTGCTCCCTGCGGGTCACCTCCGGGCCTTGGGCTCAGCGCCCTCAATTGCGCTGTGCGGTCCAGTAGCCTGAACAGCGCGCGTTTCCTGAATGGCCGCTCCACGTCCCGCGGCCAAAATTGCTCGAGAGCCTACCTGAGCCGGAGGCGAATTTGTCCTGAACTGTCACCGACGCCCGAACTGCGCCGGAACGCGCCACATAGCCTCTGAACCTGACTAGATTCGGATGTGTAACTATTCCGTTGGTGATGTTGACGGTGAAATTATAGGTCGCATCGCAAGGTCCTCTTTGCGTCACGAAAATGAGGTCCCAGGAGCCGTCGAATGCAGAGCGGGCTTGCGCGACGGAGTGGAAGGCGACCAGGCAGCCCACGGTCGCCACACAGGTGAGAAGCTTCTTCATTGCTTGCTCCAAGCTGTCTCCCACACATGGCGAGCGGAGCCGGCGAGTTCAATGCGGCTCGCCGGGGGCCGGAGGAGTGATGTCGGCTGCGGGTCCGAATGCGAAGAACTCAACCTGAGCAAATCTAGCACGTAGGATGGGTTGAGCCTTGCGAAACCCATCATGCTTCGTCACAGGCGGAGGGATTGATGGGTTTCGCTGGCGCTCTACCCATCCTACGAGCTGCGACCGTGTTCAACGTGTCATATAAAACACCACAAGAAACACGGCTATGATGAAGAGGAGGTCGATACTGGAAACGATTTTATCGACGGTCGTATAGGCCTTCGGGAAACGCCGTCTGGCCCCTTGCCCGAGCCATAGCGCTACCACGGCAAGCCCGACGAAAAGACACAGGCCGGTTAAGAACGTCCACATAATCTTCTGGCCAAGCACCGCGACGTTGCGCAAGGTCAGCGCGATTGGTCATGCGCGGATCTTTCGAATGAGTGATTCAGGAACTAATATAGCCAAACGGATGCAGGCAAGCCTGTTCAACGAAAGTCCGCCCTGGTCATAAGCCGCCAGTGATGGGCGATTTCCGCTCTGCCGGCGAAGAGCCCGCGTTTGTGGCGGGGCTATCGCATATGCCTTTGAGCGATCTGAGTGCACGCCTCGTCCTTGACGACCGCTTCGCGGTCCCTCAGGATAAGGCTAAACGGCATCGGCTCCCGCAGAAACTGCTGCCACACACTCCGCCCTCATCCTGAGGGCCCGCCAGGGGCGGGCGTCTCGAAGGATGCGCCGCGTGAAGACCGCCTGAAATGCGATAGTCCTGATCTTTCTGGGTACACTGCCCTAAGCCGGCACGATCACCTTGCCGATCGGCCAGAGCGCGATGCCGGCGAGCTTCAGATGGGCCCATGCGAAGGGAATGCCGATGATGGTGATGGCGAGGACCAGCGCGGTCACGAGGTGGCCGAGCGCCAGCCACCAGCCGGCGAGCAGGAACCAGATGATGTTGCCGATCACCCCGAGCGGACCGGTGCCAATATCGCTCATGCCGGTGACCTCATAACGGCTGACCGCCCGCGAGCCGAACGGCAGCAGCGTGTAGACGGCGATGTTGAACGCCGCCCGCGCCCAGGGCAGGCCGATGATGGTGATGGCCATGATGATCGCGGCGATCAGCCAGCCGAACGCCATCCAGGCGCCGCCGATCAGGATCCAGAGCAGGTTGAGCAGGATGGAAACGGGGGCCATGGGATGATCCGGAAGTGGATGACCACGTCTATATAGGCTCGAAATCTGTCGCCGCTAAGACTGTCCGATCGGCGCAACCGGCTACCGCCCCTCGAATTTCGGGTCGCGCTGTTTCGCCATCCGTTATCTCGTAGGGTGGGCAAAGGCGCGTTTGCGCCGTGCCCACGATCAATACCTGCGACCGTCCTGGTGGGCACGCTCCGCTTTGCCCACCCTACGGCACTACGTGTTCTTTCTCAGATCTTCCGGCCCGCCTGCTCCCAATAGGGATCGCGCAGGCGGCGCTTGAAGATCTTTCCGGAGTCTTCGCGCGGCAGCCCGATGCGGATCTCGATGTGCTTTGGCACCTTGTAATCGGCGAGCGAGGTCTTCAGTCGCGCACGGACGGAAGCTTCATCGAGCGTGACGCCGGCTTGCGGCTCGACCACCGCCATCAGCGCCTCGCCGAACTCGGCATCGGGGATGCCGAACACGGCGCAATCGTGCACGCCGGGCACGGCATGCAGCACGGATTCGATCTCGGCCGGATAGATGTTGACGCCGCCCGAGATCACCATGTCGCGCTTGCGGTCGCAGATGAAGACGTAACCCTCCTCATCGATATAACCGACGTCGCCGGAGGTGATGAAGCCGTCGCGATCGATCTCGGCGCGCTTCTCCGGCTTGTTGTGATAGGTGAAATCGGCCATCCCGACCATGCGGGAATAGATCTCGCCGATCTCGCCGACGCCGAGCACGCGGCCGTCCTCGCTGAGGAATCGCAGCTCGGCGCCGGGCGAGATCTTGCCGACCGTGCCGGGCTTCTTCAGCGCATCCTGGGAGGTTGCGAAGGTGACGGCTCCGGATTCGGTCGAGCCGTAGAATTCATAGATCACCGGCCCCCACCATTCGATCATGGCGCGCTTGACGTCGGCCGGACATGGCGCGGCGGCATGGATGACGTGGCGCAGCGAAGAGACGTCGTACGTCTTGCGCACCTTCTCCGGCAGCTTCATCAGGCGGATGAACATGGTCGGCACCATGAAGATGGTGTCGACCTTGTAGCGTTCGATCAGCGCAAGAAACTCCTCCGCCTCAAAGCGCGGCATCAGCACCAGCGCGCCGCCGAGCTTGCCGGCACGGATGCCGAATGAATTTGGCGCGGAATGATAGAGCGGGCCCGGCAGCAGCGCGCGGGCGCCAGGCTTGAGCCCGTAGATCATCGCGCGCATGCGTTCGCCGGCGGCCTGCTGCTCCGGCGTCGGCGCATTGCGGCGCACGCCTTTGGGATGGCCTGTCGTCCCGGAGGTGTAGATCATGTTCATCGGCTGCGGCACGACCGGGCCGTCATAAGGCTGGTGCTGCGCGAGCCAGGACTCGAAATCGATCGCGAAGTCCGGCGTCGCCAGATGATCGGGATCGATCTTGTAGTTGGACAGGATCTCCGGCGGCGTCGGCACGCCGAGCACGGTGACTCCTTTGGGGATCGCATCGCGCAAGTGGTGCAGCATGTCGGCATGTCCGATCAGCACGGACGTGCCGGTATCTCCGAGGATGTAATTGATCTCCTCCGGCTTGAAGTGCCAGTTGATCGGCACGCCATAGGCCCCGAGCCGCATCGCGGCGTAGGCGGCCTCCAGGAAGGCGATGTCGTTGCGCATCAGCATGCAGACGCAATCGCCTGGCTTGACGCCGAGCTTGGCGAGGCCGGAGGCGATGCGATCGGCACGGTCAGCGATTTCGGCGTGGGTACGGCGGCGCTCGCCGGAGACGATGCCGAGGAATTGGGACGTTTCGCTCATTTTTGTTTTCCGATCTTTCGTCGGGTTAAGAAAAGTGGAGACCACCAGCTCGTCATTGCGGGGCGATGCGAAGCATCGAGCCCGGAATCCATTTCACCTCAGAAATGCGGCTCGATGGATTCCGGGCCTGCGCCTACGGCGCACATCCCGGAATGGCAAGTTGCTAATCCGCAAACTTCGGCGCGCGCTTCTCCAGATTGGCCCGCACCGCCTCGGTCTGGTTGGCGCTGCCGATCAGCTTCTGCTGCTCGACGGATTCGGCGAGCAGCGCGGGGCCCGGATCGACCGAGAGATTGTTGAGCAAACGCTTGGCGGCACGGATCGCATCGGGGCTCTTGCCGGCGATCTCGCGCGCGACTTCGAGGGCGCTAGCGCGCGGGTTGTCGCAGATGCGCGTAGCGAGGCCGTAGGTCATCGCCTCCTGCGCGGAGAAGATGCGGCCGGTGTAGGTGAGATCGCGCAAAATATCGTCGCGCACGAGCGAAGCCAGGATCGGCGTGCCCGCCATGTCGGGCACGAGGCCCCATTTGATCTCCATCACCGACATCCGCGCGTCCGCCGAGAGGAACCGCATGTCGGCGCCGAGTGCGAGCTGGAAGCCGCCACCGAAGGCGACGCCGTGCACGGCCGCGATCACCGGCACCGGAAGCTGGCGCCAGCCCCACACCGCCTGTTGCGGAAAGTTCGCCTGGCCATGCGTGCGCTTGGTGAGGTCACGATTTTCGCCACCCGGAATTCCGTTGCCGCCCTTCTCCTTCATGGCGGCAAAACGCCCCATGTCGAGGCCGGCGCAGAAGGCGCGACCCTCGCCGGACAGCACGACGACACGTACGCTCTTGTCCTTCGAAAGCCGCTCGGTTGCAGCGACAAGGGCCTCGAACATGGCCTGATCCAGCGCATTCATCTTGTCGGCCCGCACCAGCCGCACGTCGGCGACGCCTTCCGTGATCGAGATCGAGACGCGCTCTTCCATGGATGAATTCTCCCCTGTTCTTGTTCAGTGCCGCTTTACAGGAAGCCGGCGGCCGGATTTAGTCAATCGACCAATTAATTGACAATCGGTACGGGAGAAACAGCCATGTTCAAGGAAAATCTTCTGGCCGGGCGCCGCATTCTCGTCACCGGCGGCGGCACCGGGCTCGGCAAGTCGATGGCGGCGCGGTTCCTCCAGCTCGGCGCCGAGGTGCACATCTGCGGCCGGCGCAAGATCGTGTGCGACGAGACCGCGACCGAATTGATGGATCAGTATGGCGGCCGCGTCACCAGCCACGGCGTCGACATCCGCAACGCGCTCGCGGTCGAGGAGATGATCGAGACCATCTTTCGCGACGGTCCCCTCACCGACCTCATCAACAATGCCGCCGGCAATTTCATCTCGCGCAGCGAGGAGCTGTCGCCGCGCGGCTTCGACGCCGTCGCCAACATCGTCATGCACGGCACGTTCTACGTCACCCATGCGGTCGGCAAGCGCTGGATCGCCTTGAAGCAGCCCGGCAACGTCGTCTCGATCACCGTGACCTGGGTGCGCAACGGCTCGCCTTACGTGGTGCCATCGGCGATGAGCAAGTCGGCAATCCACGCCATGACGATGTCGCTCGCCACAGAATGGGGTCGATACGGCATCCGCCTCAACACCATCGCGCCGGGCGAAATCCCGACCGAAGGCATGAGCAAGCGCATCAAGCCGGGCGATGAAGCCGGCGCGCGCACCAAGGCGATGAACCCGATGGGCCGCGTCGGCACCATGGAGGAATTGCAGAACCTTGCGGTGTTCCTGATCTCCGGCGGCTGCGACTGGATCAATGGCGAGACCATCGCCATGGACGGCGCGCAGGCGCTCGCGATGGGCGGCAATTTCTATCAGCTCCGCGACTGGAGCGACGACGACTGGAAAGCCGCGCGCGAGAGCATTATGGCGCAGAACGAGAAGGACCGGGCGAAGCGGGGGTAACGTCTTCGTGGCGGAAGCGAAGACGTGTGACTAACGCTGCCGCGCCACCCTCAACTGTCGTCCCGGCGAAGGCCGGGACCCATAACCACAGGGAGAAGTTGTTACGCGAAATCGGTAACTCCGAATCTTCGCAAAACCTCTCCCTGTGGTTATGGGTCCCGGATCGGCGCGCGCTTGAGGCGCGCTTGTCCGGGACGACAGCGGGGCCTCCCCCATCTTGTCTTCACCCGCGGATGACGCCACACTCCGCGGCATAAGAACAAGACACGACGGGAGAAACATGTCCACACAGCCATTGGCTGACCTCGCCGACATGGTGCGCGAGCGCGCGAGAAGCCGCGGCGACGCCATCGCCTACGAGTTCGAGGGCCGCCTCACCAGCTTTGCAGAGTTCGATATCAAGACGAACCAAGTCGCCAACGCACTGATCGCGATGGGTATCAAGAAGGGCGACCGCATCGCCTATCTCGGCAAGAACAGCGACATCTATTTCGAGCTGTTGATGGGCGCCATGAAGGCCGGCGTGGTGATGGCGACGGTGAACTGGCGGCTCGCGGGACCCGAGGTCGCGTTCATCGTGGAGGACTGCAAGGCGCCGGTGCTGTTCGTCGGGCCGGAGTTCATCACGCTCGTCGGCCAGATCAAGGACAAGCTACCCAGCGTACGCACAATCATCACCACCGAGGGCGGGGCGCCGGAATGGCCGGATTTTGCGGCCTGGCGCGATGCGCAGAGCGGTGATGCCTCGAAGGTGCCGATCGACGCGAAGGACATCGCGATCCAGCTCTACACGTCGGGTACGACAGGCAAGCCGAAGGGCGCGATGCTGTCGCACGCAAACTTCCTCAACCTGGTGCAATCAGGCAATGCCGAAGACAAGCCGGAATGGAACCGGTGGTCGACCGACGATGTCTCGCTGGTGGCCATGCCGGTCTTCCATATCGGCGGTTCGGGCTGGGGCGTGATGGGGCTCTATCACGGCGCCCGCGGCGTGATCGCGCGCGAGTTCGATCCGACAAAAGTGCTGGATTTCTTCGAGCAGTCCGGGATCACAAAGCTGTTCATGGTGCCGGCGGCGATGCAGTTCGTGGTGCGGCAGCCGCGCGCCAGGACGGTCGATTTCTCGCGCCTGAAATACATGCTGTATGGCGCCTCACCGATACCGGCGGCGCTGCTGAAGGAGTGCATCGAGGTTTTCAAATGCGGCTTCGTCCAGCTATACGGCATGACCGAGACCACGGGCACGATCGTCGCGCTGCCGCCGGAGGATCACGTCGAGGGTCTGGAGCGGATGCGTTCGGCCGGCAAGGCACTGCCGGGCGTCGAGATCGCGATCCTGGATATGGACGGCAAGCCACTGCCGGCGCGTGAGGTCGGCGAGATCGCCACGCGCTCCGGCTCGAACATGGCCGGCTATTGGAACCTGCCCGAGGCGACCGCCGCGACGCTGCGCTCCGACGGCTGGCTGCGCACCGGCGATGCCGGCTACATGGACGAGGACGGCTATCTCTATATCCACGACCGCATCAAGGACATGATCATCTCCGGCGGCGAGAACATCTACCCGGCCGAGGTCGAGAGCGCGCTGTGCGATCATCCCGATGTCGCCGAGGCCGCCGTCATCGGCGTGCCCGACGACAAATGGGGCGAGGCAGTAAAGGCGGTCGTGGTGATGAAGCCCGGCAGGCAGGCGAGTGCCACCGACATCATCAACTTCACCCGCGAGCGCATCGCCGGCTACAAGACGCCGAAGAGCGTGGAGTTCCTGCCGGCGCTGCCGCGCAATCCGAGTGGCAAGATCTTGCGGCGGCAATTGCGCGAGCCGTATTGGGCGGGGAAGGACCGAAGGGTGAATTAGCCCGCTCTATCGCCCTCGTCGTCCCGGCCTAGCGCGCAATTGCGCGCTAGGCCGGGACGACGTTGGAGAGAGAGCGGCGCAAGAAGCTAATGCTTCCCCGGTCCCATATAGCCGAACAAGAACCCCGCCACCTTGCGCATCTGGATCTCCTCGCTGCCTTCGGTGATCCGATAACGGCGGTGGTGGCGGTAGATGTGCTCGAACGGCTTGTGCCGTGAGTAGCCCATGCCGCCATGAACCTGCATTGCGCGGTCGGCGGATTCGCAGCAGAGGCGGTTTGCCCAGTAGTTGCACATCGAGACGCGGTCGGAGAGCGTGCGCTCGATCTGCTCTTCGGTGAGCTGGTCCATTTCCCAGGCGGTCTTGCGGATCAGAAGACGCAGCATCTCGGCTTGCGTGGCGAGCTCAACCAGCGGGAACTGGATCGCCTGGTTCTCCGCGAGCGCTTTGCCGAATGGTTTGCGCTCGCGGGCATATTTCACGCTCTCGTTGATGCAGTAGACGGCAGCTCCCAGCGAACTCGCGGCCTGCCGGATACGGTTCTGGTGCACGAAGCACTGCGCCAGCGACAGGCCGCGGCCGACCTCGCCGAACAGCGCATCCTCCGGCACGAACACGTCGGTAAAGCTGACGCGGGGATGGTCGGTCGGCATGTTGAAGGTCCACATGTATTCCTCGACCTTGACGCCGTGGCTCTTCGCCGGCACCAGGAAGCAGGTGATGCCGCGCGCATCGCCGTCATTGCCGCTGGTGCGCGCAAACAGCGCGCAATGCGTGGCGACATGCATGCCGGTCGTCCACATCTTCTCACCGTTGATGATCCAGCCTTTGACGTTGTCGCGGGTCGCCGGCACCGCACGCGTCTCCATGTGGGTCGCGTCCGAGCCGTGATGCGGCTCGGTCAAGCCAAAGGTGATGCGGTATTTGCCCTTGATCGAGCCGTCGATCATCGCCTTCTGGTCGTCGCGGCCGTAGCGATCGAGCATGGTGACGACGGGGAAATTGCCGACGATGGAGTGCTCGTTCTGGAGGTCGTTGTGCAGGCCGAGACCCTTTGCGGCAAAGTGCTCGCGGATCACGGCCATCCAGAGATTGGAGCCGTCCTTGCCGCCATATTGCTTCGGCACCGGAAAGCGCAGATGGCCGGCAGCGTCCGCAAGGTCCTTGGCCTTGCGCAGCAACGCTTCCCATTCATGGCGTGGCAGGCCGCCATTCTCGAAATCGGTGCGCGCCCATTCGCGGCGGTGATCGAAGAAACGGATGTTGTCGTCGGCTTCTTCCAGCGGCTTGATCTCGCGTTCGATGAAACGGTCGAGCTCTCTGAGATAGGCGACGAGATCGGCAGGCAGTGAGAAATCCAAGGGTTCTCTCCCGGAATGATTTTTCGTTTTGCGTTAAGGCGCTACGCGCATTCTTGCTTGGCATGATTAAGCGGAGAAGAGCGCATCCAAGTCAAGCAAGCCGAGACGTGTGAGGCGCGCAAGGCGCGCTTGCGCAATTCGATGGTGCTCAGGCGCACCCGCGCGCTAGTATGACGGCAATATTCCTTCACGAGAAAATGCGGGAGCGATCATGGAGCTGAAATTTTCGAAGGTGGAACGCAAGGGCCCGATCACGATCGTCACGCTGTCGCGCCCCGAGGTCTACAACGCGCTGCACACCGATGCGCACTTCGAGCTCAACAAGGTGTTCGACGACTTCTCCGCCGATCCCGAGCAGTGGATCGCGATCGTCACCGGCAGCGGCGACAAAGCGTTCTGCGCCGGCAACGATCTGAAGTGGCAGGCGGCGGGCGGCAAACGCGGATGGGACAAGGGCGGCTTTGCCGGCCTCACCGCGCGGTTCGACTGCGACAAGCCGATCATCGCAGCCGTGAACGGCGTCGCGATGGGCGGCGGCTTCGAGATCGCGCTGGCCTGCGACCTCATCATTGCCTCGGAGAATGCCACCTTCGCCCTGCCCGAGCCGCGCGTCGGCCTAGCCGCACTCGCCGGCGGCCTGCACCGGCTGCCGCGTCAGATCGGGCTCAAGCGCGCCATGGGCATGATCCTCACCGCACGCCATGTCAGTGCCAAGGAAGGCCTCGAGCTCGGCTTCGTCAACGACGTGGTGCCGCAGGGCGAGGCGCTCAACGCCGCGCTGCGCTGGGCGGAGATGATCACCAAGAACTCGCCGATGTCGATCCGGGCCTCAAAACAGGCGATCCAGAAGGGGCTTGGCGTCTCCCTGGAGCAGGCGATCGAGGAGCAGCGCGAGTATCCGGCGGTGAAGGCGATGGCGGCGTCGCAGGACTACATCGAGGGCCCGAAGGCGTTTGCGGAAAAGCGGCCGCCGAAATGGGTGGGGAAGTAGGGGGACTCGGCGTCATGGCCGGGCTTGTCCCGGCCATCCACGTCTAAACGCGCGAGACGAGCGACGTGGATGCCTGGAACAAGACCGGGCATGACGATGCGGAGGGAGTACCGTCTCGACACCGTCATTGCGAGCCACCGGGTCCGCGCAAAGCGCGGCCCGATGACAGGCTCCGCGAAGCAATCCAGACTGCCGCCGCGGAAGCAGTCTGGATTGCTTCGTCGCAAGGGCTCCTCGCAATGACGGAGCAGGTGGCTACGCCTACCCGCCTCGCGATAGCTCTCGCCTGTATGACGCGTAATTCGGCTGATCGACTGCGAGCTTGTCCATCGTGGTCGCCCAGAGGTGCTCGGCGAGTCCCGGCGTTGCGAGGTCCACCTCGCCCTTGGCGATGCGCTCGGCGAGCGCTTGATTGAGCTCGGCGACGGAGCCGTCCACGCCCAGCAGCGCGCGCAGACTCTCCACCTCCCTTGCATCGCTCCCCTCCTCCCGCGTCAATTGCCGCGTCACGAGGTCGAGGATGTTGATGGCGACGCGCAGCTTGAAGGCCTGGTGACCGGAGATCAGCGGCGTGATGTCGTTGCGCAAGAAATCGGCGACCGACTTGGTCAGCTCGATCGGTGTGGGTTCGTCCTGCATGGTCAACTCCCGCGCGGCGCCAGCAGCCGCAACAGATCGATCTCGGTCTCGGAGGCGCGGCGGCCGATCATCGCGCGTTCCATGGAATGGTCCGGCCCCTCGCGGAACCGCTGCATCATGCCGCCGCACATGATGCCCCAGCGTAGCGTCCCCATCACCTCCCAGAATTTCACCCGCGCCGGATCGACCTTGCGGCCCGCGGCCTCATAGCCCGCGAACAGCTCCTCGCGCGAGCCAAAGCCGCCGACCGGCTTGTCGATCTCGCCGAAGCGCCAGGAGTTGACGCAAACCCAGCCGAGATCCTCCATGGGATCGCCGAGATGGGCGAGTTCCCAATCGAGGACCGCACGGACACCGTCGCCGCCGATGATGAGATTGCCGTTGCGGAAATCGCCATGCACCAGCGTTTCCTCGGCTGACGGGCCAGGATCGTGATCGCGCAGCCAGCGCAGCGCCAGCTCGAACACCGGCTTGGGCCAGTTCAGGCTGCGATAGTCGCGCTCGAACTCGCCGATCTCCTTCGCCGCGGTCATGCGGCGCAGCTCGGGCAGCTTGTGCAGCGGCAGCTTGTGCAGGCCGGCGAGCACGCCACCGATCTGCCGCGCAAGCAGTGGCCGCGCCGCGGCGAACTCATCGTCGCGAAGGATCTTGCGGGCGATGGTCTCGCCCTCGACCCGCTGCATGATGAAGCCGGTGCCGAGATCGTCCTCCGGCCTGAGCACATGCATCACCCGCGGCGACGGCACGCCGGCCTCATAGGCGAGCTGCATCAGTTGCGCTTCAGCGGCAAGACCGGCCGCACGCGTTGGCGCGGCGCCATAGCCCTTCGGCGAGCGGCGCAGGATCGCGCCGATCGGCCCATCGGGATGCACGATATCGAAGCGCCAGGTTTCCTGGCTGGCGCCACCCGAGAGCTTTGCCGCGCCGGTGACGCCGGTCGCCCCCTTGCACCAGCGCTGGACGCTGCGTGAAAGCTCCGCCTCGATCATTTGCCTTTGAACTGCGCGGGCCGCTTCTCCAGGAACGCGCCGACGCCCTCGCGAAAATCCTGGGTGTCGCCGGCGCGGAGCTGGCACTGGAATTCGAGGTTGAGCTGATCCTCGAAGGAATTTTCGGGGCTGTCCCAATAGAGCTTGCGGATCAGCGACAGCGCGACCGTCGGGCCGCTGGCGAGCTCGCGCGCGAGCTTCATCGCCTCCTCCATCAGCACGCCGTCGTCGTAGACGCGGTTGACGAGGCCCCATTCCAGCGCCTTCTCGGCCGGCAGCCGCTCGCCCATCAGCGACAATTCGATCGAGCGCGCCCGACCAATGAGGCGCGGCAACAGCCAGGTCGAGCCGCAATCCGGCACGAGGCCGATGCGGCGGAAGGCTTGCAGGAAATAGGACGAGCGCGCGCACAGGATCATATCGCCGAGCAGTGCGAAGCTCATGCCGGCGCCGGCGGCCGGGCCGTTGACCGCGGTGATGATCGGACAATGAAGGTTGCGGATGCGGCGCAGGAAGGGATGAAAGCCGGTCTCCAGTGTCAGGCCGGCCTTGGTCTTCTTCGACTGGTTGTTGCGGCCCTGGAGGTTCGCACCGGTGCAGAACGCCCGCCCCGCACCGGTCAGCACGACGCAGCGCACCTCATCCCTCTTCTCCTCGATGGTATCAAGCGCTTCGGCAAGACCGCCCAGCATGTCCAAGGAGACCGCGTTCATCACCTCCTGATGGTCGAGCTTGAGGATCGCGACCGAACCATCGAGATCGAGCGTGACGTGTTTGAATTGCATGGTTTCCTCGTCAGTTGCCGGCCTGCGTCAGTTTCGCAGACCGGAATTTGTTTTGCCGGGGCGCATATTTGATTTTTGGCGCGGTCTTGTCCATGGTGATCAGAGCATAGCAAGCAATCTTGCGCGCAGCGGCTGATGCGCCGCACACCAAGATGCCTTGCCAAAAACAGGAAACGCGCCATGAATCTTTTCGACCTCACCGGCCGCGTCGCCGTGATCACCGGCGGCAATGGCGGCATCGGGCTGGGCATCGCGCAGGCGCTCGCCGGCCAGGGCTGCAACGTCTCGATCTGGGGCCGCAATCCTGACAAGAACAGCAGCGCTGCCGCGAGCCTGGCCGGTCTTGCCGGCAAGGTCGACACCCGCGTCTGCGACGTCACCGATCCGGCCTCGGTCAATGCCGCGATGAAGGCGACCCTCGACACGTTCGGGCGGGTCGACGGCTGCTTTGCCAATGCCGGCATCGGCGGCGGCGGCCGGCGCTCCTTCATCGAGCGCACGGAGGAGGAATGGCGCACGATGTTTTCGACCAATCTCGACGGCGTGTTTCACGCGTTCCAGGCTGCCGCGAAGCACATGACCGAGCGCGCCAATGCCGGCGATCCCTTCGGCCGGCTGGTTGCCACCTCGAGCCTCGCCTCGATCTTCGGCACCGCGCGCAACGAGCACTATGCGGCGACCAAGGCCGCCATCAACGCGCTGGTGCGCGCGCTCGCCGTCGAGCTGGCGCGTTACGGCGTCACCGCGAACGCAATCCTGCCCGGCTGGATCAAGAGCGACATGACTGCCGGCATCATGGCGAACGACAAATTCGTCGCCAACGTGATGCCGCGCATTCCGGTGCGGCGCTTCGGCGAGGCATCCGATTTCGGCGGCATTGCCGTGTATCTGATGAGCAAGGCGTCGTCGTATCACACCGCCGATACGTTCGTGATCGACGGCGGCTATACGGCGTTCTGATTTTTTGTAGGGTGGGCAAAGGCGCTCTTGCGCCGTGCCCACCATAGGCATCTTCCAATGTCGTGGTGGGCACGCCGCGCTTTGCCCACCCTACGGCTTCTCGTTTTGTCAGCGCAGAAGGGAATGGGCAAATGTTCTCGCACGTCATGATCGGCACCAACGACTTGGACAAGGCCAAGGCGTTCTACGACAAACTGCTCGGCACGCTCGAGGTCCGGCCGGCCAGGGTCGACGGCCATCGCATCTTCTACATCACCAAGACCGGCGTGTTCTCGGTGTCGAAGCCGATCAACGGCGAACCGGCGACCTGCGCGAATGGCGGCACGATCGGCTTTGCCTGCAACTCGCCGGAGCAGGTCGAGGCCTGGCACGCGGCCGGAGTCGCGGCCGGTGCAAAATCGATCGAGGATCCGCCCGGCATCCGCCAGGGCGCGGGCGCCAAGCTCTATCTCGCCTATTTGCGCGACCTCGACGGCAACAAGATCTGCGCGATGCATCGGATGCCGAACTAGCGGCACACTCGATGTCGTCCCAGCGAAAGCCGGGACCCATAACCACGCTAGGCAACTGTTGCGCGAAACAGGTAACTCCGAGTCCCCATAGCCACGTCCGCCTGTGGTTATGGGTCCCGGATCTGCGCGCGCTTGAGGCGCGCTTGTCCGGGACGACGTCGAAGAGATATCTCCGCTCATTCAAACAACATTTCAAACGCCCTCGCGAAATTCCATCGCATGGCATGGCGCGCGTGAAAAATGCGCGCTCGCACTTTGGCAGCGCTGCGACTATTCTCCGGCTCAGCAGTCTCAACGATCCGGGAGGAACAATGACAAAACACACCTACATTCCCCGCACCACCAACTACACTCTCAATCCCGGCGACGAGCTCAACGACCTCAGGATGTCGGACCAGGTCCGGCCGCTCTATGATCACGTGAAGAAGTTCATCCGCGACACCGTCGAGCCGATGTCGATCGAGTTTGCCAAGGCCGGCGAGAGCAAGGAAGACCGTTGGAGCTTTACGCCGAAGCAGCTCGAGGTGCTGGAGAAGGCCAAGAACAAGGCCAAGCAGGAAGGCCTCTGGAACTTCTTCCTGCCCGATGACGAGACCGGCCAGGGCCTGAAGAATCTCGACTACGCCTATATCGCGGCCGAGCTCGGCAAGAGCCCGCTTGCTTCGGAAACCATGAACTGCTCGGCACCCGACACCGGCAACATGGAGGTGCTGGAGCGCGTCGGCACCAAGGAGCAGAAGGAGAAGTGGCTGAAGCCGCTGCTCAACGGCGAGATCCGCTCGGCCTATGTCATGACCGAGCCGAACGTCGCCTCCTCCGATGCCAAGAACATCTCGACCACGGCCAAGCTCGTCGGCGACGAATGGGTCATCAACGGCGAGAAGTACTACATCTCAGGTCTCGGCGATCCCCGCTGCAAGATCCTCATCGTGATGGTGAAGACCAATCCGGATGCGGCGCCGAGCAAGCAGCAGTCGCAGATCCTGGTGCCGCGCGACACGCGCGGCGTCGAGGTGCTCGGGCCCATGTACGTGTTCGGCCAGGACCACGCCCCGCGCGGCCACATGCATATGCGTTTCAACAATGTCCGCGTGCCGAAGGAGAACATGCTGCTCGGCGAGGGCCGCGGCTTCGAGATCTCGCAGCTTCGTCTCGGACCGGGGCGCATCCATCACTGCATGCGCACCATCGGCAAGGCCGAGAAGGCGCTCGACCTCATGGTGCAACGTGGCCTCACCCGCGAGGCCTTCGGCAGGAAGATCGCCCATCTCGGCGGCAACATGCAGGTCATCGCGCAGTCGCGCTGCGAGATCGAGGCGATGCGGCTGATGGTGCTGAAGGCGGCGAAGGCGATGGATGTGCTCGGCAACAAGGAAGCCCGCGTCTGGGTCTCCATGGTCAAGGCGATGGTGCCGGAGCGCGCCTGCAAGATCATCGATCAGGCGATCCAGATGCACGGCGCCACCGGCATCTCGCACTGGACCCCGCTGGCCGAGATGTACCAGGACGTCCGCCATTTGCGCTTCGCCGACGGTCCGGACGAGGTGCACTGGATGGTGGTGGGGCGCCACGAGCTGAGCATGGCGTAATCAGATGCCGCAGGGTGGGCAAAGGCGCGCTCTTCGCGCGCCGTGCCCACCATCCTGGCCTCGCAAGAAGTGGTGGGCACGCTTTCGCTTTGCCCACCCTACAATATCTTTCTCCCTCTCCCCGCTTGCGGGGCCGCGACGAGCTTCGCTCGCGCTGAGAGGGTCAGGGTGAGGGGGAGTCCCCACGGGGGTGGTAGGAGTTGGACTCGCGGAGAGTCCCCCTCACCCGAATTCGATCTACGATCGAATTCGACCTCTCCCCGCAGGCGGGGAGAGGTGAAGGGAGCACCGCCTTACGTCACCGGCGCGAGCTTGTCCTGCGTCTTGGTCTCGAAATCGGATGCATCGTGGCGTTCGTGGAGCTGGCTGGCGGGATCGCCGGAGACGCGGTTGACCATGCGGCCACGCTTCACGGCCGGGCGCTTGGCGATCTGGTCGGTCCAGCGCTGCACGTTCTTGTAGTCCTGCACCGAGAGGAATTCGCCGGCACCATAGACAAGCCCCTTGGCGAGCGCGCCGTACCAGGGCCAGACCGCCATGTCGGCGATGGTGTACTCGCTGCCCGCGAGATATTCGTTGTCGGCGAGCCGCCGGTCGAGCACGTCGAGCTGGCGCTTGGTCTCCATCGCGAAGCGATCGATGGCGTATTCGATCTTGGTCGGCGCGTAGGCGTAGAAATGGCCGAAGCCGCCGCCGAGATAGGGCGCGCTGCCCATCTGCCAGAACAGCCAGGACATGGCTTCGGTGCGCGTCTTGATGTCCTTCGGCAGGAATGCGCCGAACTTCTCGGCGAGGTAGAACAGGATCGAGCCGGACTCGAACACGCGGATGGGCTCGGGCCCGGAGCGGTCCATCAGCGCCGGGATCTTGGAGTTCGGATTGATGCCGACAAAACCGCTGCCGAATTGATCGCCGTTGCCGATCCTGATCAGCCAGGCGTCGTATTCGGCGCCCTTATGGCCGAGCGCCAGAAGCTCCTCCAGCATCACCGTGACCTTCACCCCGTTCGGTGTCGCCAGCGAGTAGAGCTGGAGCGGGTGGCGACCGACCGGCAGCTCCTTGTCGTGGGTGGGCCCGGCGATCGGGCGGTTGATGTTGGCGAACTGCCCGCCATTTTCCTTGTCCCAGGTCCAGACTTTGGGCGGTACGTAGGGGGTGTCGGTCATGAAAATGCTCCGGCGCGGAAGGGCGCGTGCAACGTTAGCTAGCGAGACCGGTAAAATTGACAAGGGCGCCGACATGCATTGCCGGGCGGGGCCGCTCTCCATTTCGTCATGGCACTCGTCCCTGCAACCCGTCCTGCATGTGGCGCCTGCACGCAAGATGCGCCTCAGAATCCGGCGTGGCATCGCCGGTGGTGATGGGCTAGCGTCGGGATGCCTTCGCCCGAGGAAAGCAACAAGAGCAAGCGAAGGCCCGCCGCCGGGAGAGAGCCATGAAATCGCCGATCTGCGACATGCTGGGCATCGAGTTCCCGCTGCTCGCCTTCAGCCATTGCCGCGACGTCGTTGCCGCCGTCAGCCGCGCCGGCGGCTTCGGCGTGCTGGGCGCCACTGTGCACACGCCGGATACGCTCGAACGCGAACTGAAGTGGATCGACGATCACGTCGACGGCAAGCCCTACGGCATCGACGTGCTGATCCCCGAGAACATCTCCACCGCGGGCGAGAAGGACGTCACCTGGAAGAGCCTGGAAGCGCGCGTGCCGCAAGAGCACCGCAACTACACGCGCGACCTCCTGAAGAAGTACGATATCGAGCTGACGACCGCTGAAGTGGCAGACAATCAGCCGCAACCGTTCGACGGGAAGACCGCGCTTCAATTGCTCGAGGTCTCCTTCAATCATCCGATCCGCCTGATCGCCAACGCGCTCGGCGTGCCGCCGAAGGCGATGATCGAGATGGGCAAGACACACGGCGTGCCCGTTGCCGCGCTTGTCGGCGCCAAGGAGCACGCGCTGCGCCAGGTCGCGGCCGGCGTCGACATCCTCGTCGTGCAGGGCACCGAGGCCGGTGGCCATTGCGGCGAGGTCTCGACCATGGTGCTGGTGCCGGAGGTGATCAAGGCGATCAAAAAGGTCCGGGACGTGCCGGTGCTGGCGGCTGGCGGCATCATGACCGGACGGCAGATGGCGGCGTGCATGGCGATGGGCGCGGCGGGTGCCTGGACCGGCTCGGTGTGGCTTGCCACCGTCGAGGCCGAGACCACGGAGATTTTTCGCGAGAAGATGATCGCGGCGTCCTCACGCGACGCGGTGCGCTCGAAGGGTCGGACCGGCAAGCCGGCACGGCAGCTTCGCTCGGTCTGGACCGATGCCTGGGACCGCGCGCCGGACAGCCCGGGCGCGCTGCCGATGCCGCTGCAAAGCATCATCAGCCGCGACGCTTTCAACTCCATCGACCGCGCAGCAGCGAGCGGCAACGCCAAGGCGCGCGATCTCGTCAGCTATTTCGTCGGCCAGGGCGTCGGGCTGATCGACAGCGTGAAATCGGCCGGCGCCGTGGTGCAGGAGTTCAAGGAAGAGTTCGCCGAAGCCGTCGAGCACATGAATGCGCTGGTGGCGGAGTAGGCCCCACTCGTCATTGCGAGCCAACGGGTCCGCGCGAAGCGCGGCCCCGTTGGCTCGCAATGACGAAACAACTGACATCGTGAATTGAAGCATGACAGATAAGAACAAGATTCCCGAAGACCGCATACCCGTCATCGTCGGCATCGGCGAGATCGTCGACCGTCCCAAGGAGATCACTGATGGCCTCGAGCCGCTCGATCTCCTGGAACAGGCGCTGCGGCGCGCGGAAGGAGACGCCGGTGCAAAGCTGCTCGGCGAGGTGCAGTCGCTCGACGTCGTCAACTTCCTGAGCTGGCGCTATCGCGATCCGGAGAAGCTTTTGGCGCATCGGCTCGGCATCTCGCCGTCGCATTGCTACTACGGCCCGGTCGGCGGCGAGAGTCCGATCCGCTACATCCACGAAGCCGCAAAGCGCATCGCGCGCGGCGAATGCGCCGTGGCGGCCATCTGTGGCGCCGAGGCGCAGTCGACCGCGACCAAGGCAGAGCGCGCCGGCGTCAAGCTGCCGTGGACGCCGTTCGCACACGACGTCGAGGAACCCAAGCGCGGCGCAGCGTTCCAGAAGCCGCTCGCGGTGAAGCTTGGCGTGTTCCGGCCCGTCACCGTCTATCCGTTCTATGAGGCGGCCTCCTCCGCGCATTGGGGCCAGACGCCGCGCGAAGCGATGGCGGAATCCGGCACGCTGTGGTCGCGCTATTCGGAAGCCGCCGCGCAGAATCCCAACGCCTGGCTGAAGCGGCGCTATGCGCCTGACGAAATCACGACGCCGACCGCGGACAACCGCCTGATCGCGTGGCCCTACAACAAGCTGATGGTCGCCAATCCCAGCGTCAACATGGGCGGCGCGCTGCTGCTCACGAGCCTCGCCAAGGCGCGGGCCGTCGGGGTTCCCGAGGACAGACTGGTCTATCCGCTCGGCGGCGCCTCGGCGGAGGAGCCGCGCGACTATCTCCTGCGCGACCAGTTTTACGAGAGCCATCCGCAGAACGCTGTGCTGAAGGCCGTGACGGACCTCGCCGGCGGCGACGGCAAACAGTTCGACGCCATCGAGCTCTACAGCTGCTTTCCGTGCGTGCCCAAGATGGCGCGGCGGACGCTGGGCCTGGAAGCCGACGTGCAGCCGACCGTGACCGGCGGCCTTACCTTCTTCGGCGCCCCGCTCAACACCTACATGACACATGCGGCATGCGCGATGGTGCGACGTGTGCGCGACGGCGCCAAGCTCGGCCTGCTCTACGGCCAGGGCGGCTTCGTCACCAAGCACCACGCGCTGGTGGTGTCGAAGACGCCGCCGCGCGAGGCGCTGGTGCAGGAGACGAGCGTGCAGGCGGTGGCAGACCGCAACAAACGCGCGGTGCCGGAGTTCGTCACGGAAGCAACTGGCAGGGCCAAGGTCGAGAGTTTTACCGTGCTCTACGGCCGCGGCGGCGATGTCGAGCACGGCGTGGTGATGCTGCGCACGGAAGATGACCGGCGCACGCTGGCGCGGATTCCGGCGAGCGACAGCGCGACGCTGGCGCATCTGCTCAACATGGATCGCACGCCGGTGGGCTCACGCGGCGAGATCGCGATGGTCGCCGATGGCGTGCCGGAGTGGCGGGTAGCGTAGCTCTCGTAGGGTGGGCAAAGCGGAGCGTGCCCACCATCTTGTCGCGATGGCGGACGTAATCGTGGGCACGGCGCAAGAGCGCCTTTGCCCACCCTACGATACTCCCCGCAAGCGGGGCGAGGTGAAGAAGCCTCAGCTCCTCGGCGCCTGCTTCTCCGACGCGGTCGCCGGCTTGCCCTTCGCGCCAACCACGCGTACCGCATCCCCATCCGACAGGCCGTCCGGCGGTGCCGTGATGACGCGATCATCCGCTGCGATCCCCGAGGCCAGCTCGATCTCGCGGCCGAGGTCGCGGGCAATGGTCACCGTCTTGAACAGCACCTTGTCGTCCGGGCCGACGGTCGCAACGCGCAGGCCGCTGCCGTTGAAGATCAGCGCGCTGGCGGGAATGCTGAGCGGCGCGGCATCGCGCTGGAGGTTCAGCTTCACGCTGGCATAGCCGCCGGGCATGAGCTCGCCTGAGGAATTGTCGAGCCCGAGCTGCATGCGCGTGGTGCCGGAGGCGACGTCGACGGCCTGGGAGGAGGCTTCCACTGTCGCCTGGAAGGTTCGGTTCGGATATTCCGGCAGCGTGATGGTGGCATTGGCGCCGATCTTGATCGCCGGAACATAATTCTGGGGCACGTTGACGTAGACGCGCAGCTTGGTGATGTCGGACACGACGAACATTGCCGGGCCCGTGCCGCCGCCGGCATTGATCAGCGCGCCGACGTCGGTGTCGCGCGCGGTGACGACGCCGTCGAACGGCGCGGTGATCTTCTTGTAGCCGGCCAGCGCTTCCAGGCGCTCCACATTGGCCTGGCCCGAATGCACAGCGGCGTTCTTGTTGGAGAGATCGGCGGTGCGCTCGTCGATCTCCTGCGCGGAGACGAAGTTCGAGGCGACCAGCGTCTTGCGCCGGTTCAGCGTTGCCTCCGACAGCCTGGCGCTGGCCTGCTGACTGGCGAGGTCGGCGCGGGCCTGCAAGAGCTGCTGATCAAGGTCTGGCGCCTCGATCTCGGCAATCACCTGCCCTGCCTTGACGCGGGCGCCGATGTCGGCGTTCCAGCTCTTCAGATAGCCCGACACACGCGCGAAGATCGGGGCGCGATAGTAGGCTTCCAGCCGGCCCGGCAGATCGATGGTGGCGTTGAGGACCTTGGCGTTGGGCTGGGTCACCGCAACGCTGGGAACGGCCTGATCATCGGTCCATTCCTTCAGCTTGGAGCCCTGCTCCTCGCGGGCACGGATGCCGGTGCCAACGACGAGGCCAGCCGCGATCAGCGCCACCACGCCGAAGATGCCCAGTTGCCGGCGCGACACCGGGGAGCGGGGTTCAGTGGGCGACATGCGGGGTCTCCAATGAGGCGGCGGCTTTGGCGCCTTGTTTCTTGTGTACCATGCTGAACACCACAGGAACAAACATCAGCGTGGCGAAGGTTGCAAAGATCAGGCCGCCGATCACGGCGCGGCCGAGCGGCGCATTCTGCTCGCCACCCTCGCCCAGCCCCAGGGCCATCGGCGCCATGCCGATGATCATGGCGAGCGCGGTCATCAGCACCGGGCGAAACCGGACGAAACCGGCTTCGAGCGCAGCGGCGACGGGATCGCCGAGCTCCGCGTAGCGTTCGCGCGCGAAGGAGATCACGAGCACGCTGTTGGCGGTGGCAACGCCCATGCACATGATGGCGCCGGTGAGCGCCGGCACCGACAGCGTCGTCTCCGTCATGAACAGCATCCAGACGATGCCGGCGAGCGCGGCCGGCAGCGCCGTGATGATCACGAACGGATCGGACCAGGACTGGAAGTTCACGACGATCAGGAAATAGATCAGCACGACGGCGCCAAGCAGGCCGAACAGCAGACCAGTAAAGGCGCTGTTCATGGTCTGCACCTGACCGAGCAGCACCACGGACGACCCCTTCGGCACCTCCTTGGCGGTGTCGGCGATCAGCTGACGGATATCGGCGGCAACCGCGCCGAGATCGCGGCCCGACGTGGTCGCAAAGATCTGCACCATCGATTGGATGTCGTATTGCGAGACCACGGCGCTCGAGGTCGAGCGCTTGATGTCGGCGATGCCGCCGAGGATCGGCGACTGCGCATTGCCGGCGGCGGTGATCGGCAGCGTCTGCAGCGCGCTGAGCGAGTCGATCTGGTATTGCGGCGTCTGCATCACGATCGAGTAGGACACGCCGTTGTCGGGGTTGAGGTAGTAGGTCGGCGCCACCTGCGAGGAGCCGGCGAGGTTGACCACGAGGCTGTTGGTGACGTCGCGCTCGGTCAGGCCGACATATTGCGCGCGGGTGCGATCGACATCGATGTTGAAGGTCGGATTGTTCGGCGACTGCTGGATGCGCGCATCGGCAACACCGGGAATTCTGCGGACCTTTGCTAGCAGATTATTGGCGTAAGCAAAATTGGCGCTGAGATTGGCGCCGCGGATCTGCAGGTCGATCGGCGCCGGGGCGCCGAAATTCAGGATCTGGCTGACGATGTCGGCCGGCAGGAATGCGAAGCTGACGCCGGGGAACAACCGCGGCAGCTGTTCACGCAGCACGCGCACATGCTCCTCGGTCGGCTTGTGGCCTTCTTTCAGCTTGATCTGGATGTCGCCGTCCTGCGGACCGATGACGCCGGTATTGTTGTAGGTCATGTTGATGCCGGAGATCGGCATGCCGATATTGTCGGTCATGGTCTCGATCTCGCCCGGGATCAGCTTGCGGACTGCCTTCTGCACGTCGGCAAGCTGGTTGGCAGTCTCCTCGACGCGGGTACCGACCTGGGTGCGGACATGCATCAGGATGTTGCCGGCGTCGACCGCGGGAAAGAAGTTGCGCCCGAGGAACGGCACCAGCGCGAGGGACGTGCCGACGACGCAGAGGAAGCCGATCACGAACACTGCACGGTGCGCCAGCGCGAGCCCGAGCAAACCACGATAGCCACCGCGAATGCGCTCGAACCGCGCCTCGAAGCCGCGCTGGAGCCAGACGAAGGGATTGCGCGACTTCGGCGGCCCGCCCTCGTGGTGAACATGCGCCTGCAGCAGGTAGTTCGCCATGGTCGGCACCAGCGTGCGCGACAGGATGAACGACCAGATCATCGCGAACATCACGGCTTCCGCCATCGGCACGAACAGGAAGCGCGCGACGCCGGTCAGGAAGAACATCGGCACGAACACGATGCAGATGCAGAGCAGCGACACGAAAGCCGGCGTCACGATCTGATTGGCGCCGTCGAGGATCGATTGCTCGACCGGCTTGCCCTGCTCCAGATGGTAGTTGATGTTCTCGATCGTGACCGTGGCGTCGTCGACGAGGATGCCGACCGCGAGCGCAAGGCCGCCGAGCGTCATGATGTTGAGCGTCTCGCCGATCGCCGACAGCATGATGATGGCCCCCAGCACCGACAGCGGGATCGAGACCGCGATGATGATGGTCGAGCGCCAGCTGCCGAGGAACAGGAGGATCATGACGCTGGTGAGCAGCGCCGCGATCACGCCTTCGAAGGCGACGCCCTGGATCGCGCCGCGAACGAACACCGACTGATCGCCGATGAAGCCGATCTTCAGCGCGTCGGGCAGCTGGTCCTTGACGTCGATGACCTTCTGCTTGATGCCGGCGATGATATCGAGGGTCGAGGTCGCGCCCGCCTTCAGCACCATCATCAGCACCGAGCGGTTGCCGTCGACATGGACGATGTTGGTCTGCGGCGGGTTGCCGTCGCGCACGCTCGCGACGTCACGCACATAGACCATGGCGCCGTTGACGGTCCTGATCGGCAGATTGCCGAGCTCGTCGATCCGGAGCGGCGAGTTATTGAGCTGGATGTTGTATTCGAACTGGCCGATCTTCTGAGTGCCGACCGGCGTGATCAGATTCTGGGCGGCCAGCGCATTGGCGACGTCCTGGCCCGAGAGGCCGCGGGCCTGCAGCGCGGTCGGATCGAGGTCGATCTGGACCTGGCGCTGCTTGCCGCCGAACGGGTACGGGATCGCCGCGCCGGGCACGGTGACCAATGGCGTGCGAAGCTGATTGATGCCGATATCGGCAAGGTTCTGCTCGGTGAGGCCCTCGCCCGACAGCGCGACCTGGATGATCGGCACGGTGGAGGCGGAATAGTTCAGGATCAAGGGCGGCGTCGCGCCCGGCGGCATCTGCTTCAGCAATGTCTGCGAGATCGCGGTGACCTGCGCATTGGCGGTGCGGATGTCGACGTTGGGCTGGAAGAAGATCTTGATGATGCCAAAGCCGTTATAGGAATTGGCAGTGATGTGCTCGATATCGTTGACCGTCGTCGTCAGCGCGCGCTGGAACGGCGTCGTGATGCGGCCGGACATCTGGTCGGGCGGCAGGCCTGTGTACTGCCAGACCACGCCGATCACGGGAATGCGAATGTCCGGGAAGATGTCGGTCGGGGTCCGCAGTGCCGCGAGCGGTCCGATGATCAGCAGCAGCAGCGCGAGCACGACGAAAGTATAGGGCCGGCTCAGGGCAATACGGACCAGAGCAATCATGCGCCAGACAATTCCAGGTCAAACGAGGATGTGGAATCCGCCCCCGGGCGATCCCCATTTCCCCCTTTACCTGAGCACCGCCGGAAACGCTAACCTCCGGCGGCCTTCGCGCATTCACTTCCCTGCTACCGCATCTGCGAAATCTACATCGCAGCCATGCGGCCGCGTGCTTCACGCCGCGCGGACGTTGGTCAGAAACTTGCTGACCTCGCTCTTCAGCCGGCCCGAGTCGTTTGACAGCATCTGCGCCGCCGACAGCACCTGCGAGGAGGCCGTGCCGGTCTCGGTCGCGCCGCGCTGCACGTCGGTGATGTTGGCGGAGACCTGCTGGGTGCCCTGAGCAGCCTGCTGGAAGTTGCGGGCGATCTCCTGGGTCGCCGCGCCCTGCTCTTCGACCGCGGCTGCGATGGCCGAGGAGATCTCCGACAGACGCTCGATGGTCGAGGAGATTTCCTTGATCGCACCGACCGAGTCGTTGGTCGCCGCCTGGATGCCGGAGATCTGCTGACCGATCTCGCCGGTTGCCTTCGCCGTCTGCTCGGCGAGCGCCTTCACCTCAGAGGCGACCACCGCAAAGCCGCGGCCGGCTTCGCCGGCCCGCGCCGCCTCGATGGTCGCGTTCAGCGCCAGCAGATTGGTCTGGCCGGCGATGGTGTTGATCAGCTCGACGACGTCGCCGATGCGCGAGGCGGCCTTGGAGAGCTCGCTGACGCGCTCGGTGGTGGCGCGCGCCTGGCCGACGGCATCGCCCGCCATCCGCGCCGATTCCTGCACCTGACGGCTGATCTCGCCGACCGACGAAGCCATCTCCTCGGTCGCCGAGGCCACCGACTGCACGTTGGTCGAGGCTTCCTCTGAGGCTCCGGCAACGGTGGTCGCCAGCCGCTGGGAGCGGTCGGCAGTCGACGTCAGTGTCGAAGCGGAGGCTTCGAGCTGGGTCGAAGCCGACGACACGGTCTGGACGATCTCGCCGATCATGGTTTCGAATTCGCGGGTGATGTTGTCGACGCGGCGGCCGCGCTCGATCTTGGCTTCGGCGTCGGCCGCAGCGGCTTCGTCGGCGGCCTTCTTGGCGATCAGCGCCTCCTTGAATATCTGGAGCACGTCGGCCATGGCGCCGATCTCCGTCTTCTCGCCGCGATACGGGACTTCGGCCGAAAGGTCACCCTTGCCCAGCGCCTGCATCGGTTCGGTGATGGAATTGATACCGTTGGAGACGTCACGGACGAGATAGAAGCTGAGACCAATGCCGATCACGACAGCGGCGCCGAGAATGACCGAAACCAGCATGAAGGCATAGGAGTAGCTGTCCGCCGCATCCTGCGCCGCCTGCTCGCCGCCCTTGGTGTTGAGCTCGATGTCCTTGTTCAGAATCTCGTCGGCCTTGAGTCCGATCTTGTTGACCTTGACGTTGAACTCATGGGCCTCGTGCGGGACCTGGCCGGCCTCCTTGCGCGACAGCGCCATCACCTCCTGAGTACCCTTCTTGTACTCCTCCCAGACCTGCGACCACTCATTGTAGAGCGCGCGCTCCTCCGCCGAGGTGATCATCGGCTCATACTTCTGGCGAAACTTGGTATTCGCTTCGACAACGGTCGCTAGGGTCTTTTCGTTCGTGAGCTTCCCCTCCAACGTTTCAGACAGCATGTGCTCGCGGATGACGTTGCGATAGGTGATCACGCCGGCGCGGAGATCGCCCAGCACCCGCACGCTGGGCATCCAACTCGTCGTGATGTCGACGGTGTTGGCGTTCATGGACCGCATCTTCATGACGGCGAGGAGACCCATGCCGGTCATCGCAACCAGCAGGAACGCCACGACACTGATGATCTTGGCGCGAATGGAAATGGTGGCGAGCATAATCGGGTCTCTTTGTGCTGGAGCCGGCGCGCGTCCGGAATTACGAATCAAACAAAGGGAGCAGCGCCGACATCCCACACCAGAGCACCTGAGCGGGCGTTAACTACGACTCCGTACGAGTACGGAAGCCAGAAAGAAATGAACGGGCGACTAAGAATGCTCTGCGCTCAGCGCATGAGCCCAAGCGCGTCGGAGAAAAACTCCGGACCGCCAAAATTCCCGGATTTCAGAGCGAGCAACATCTCGCCTGCGTGCGCACCGACCGCACGCAGCACCGGAACGCCCGCGGCGATTTCCACGCCCACGAGAAAGCCGGGAATGCTCAACCGGTCGACCACGGCCCCGGATGTCTCGCCGCCCGCAACGATCAGGCGCCGGACGCCGGCCTGCACCAGGCCCTCGGCTATGTCGGCCATCGCCTGCTCGATGGCATGCCCGGCCGCGTCGCGGCCGTGACGCGCCTGAACGGCGGCAACGGCTTCCGGTGTCGCGCTCGAGGCGATCAGAACAGGGCCATCCGCCAGACGCGGCCGCGCCCAGGCCAGCGCGCGCTGCGCTTCGCCAGAGCCTGAAACGATCTGCTCGGGATCAAGATGTAACACCGGCATGACACGCTCGGCATTGGCGATCTGTTGAAGCGTCGCCTGCGAGCAACTCCCGGCCAGGCAGGCCGCTGGCCCGCCGACCGCCGCGCCAGCTTCACTGCCCGCCGCGCTCGACCGCACTTTTCCGGTCGACACCAGCGCCCGCGCCAGGCCAAGGCCGATGCCGGAGGCGCCGACCGACAGCCGATGCTCGGCGGCAACGAGGCCGATGGTCTCGAGGTCGCGGTCGAACACGGCGTCGATGATCGCTGCACCGATGCCCTTGCCCGCGAACTCGGCCAGCCGCGCCCGCACCGCATCTGCCCCGCGCGTGACGGTGGCGAGATCGACGAGGCCGATCTGCGTCTTGCTCTGGCGCGCCAAGACGCGCACCAGGTTGGAATCCCGCATCGGGTTGAGCGGATGGTCCTTCAGCGGGCTCTCGTTCAAGGGCACGGCGCCGACGAAGAGGTTGCCCTGATAGACGGTGCGGCCGGTCTCCGGAAAGGCCGGCGTCACCAGAACGACGCCTTCGCCGCAATCGGCGCGGAGCGCGTCCATGACGGGGCCGATATTGCCGGCGTCGGTGGAATCGAAGGTCGAGCAGATCTTGAACAGGACATGGCCGGCGCCGCGGCCGCGCAGCCACGCCTCCGCCGCACGCGAACGCGACACGGCAAGGCCCGCCTCGATCGAGCGGCTCTTCAATGACACCACGACGGCATCGACCTCGGGCAACGCCAGATCATCGGCAGGCACGCCGATGGTCTGCACGGTGCGCAAGCCGCCGCGCGTCAACGTGTTGGCGAGGTCGGAGGCGCCGGTGTAGTCGTCGGCGATGCAGCCCAACGCAAGTGTCACGACTTCACTCCCGCATAAGGCTTGAACCAGGCGAGCCCATCGGTTGTCTTGCCGCGCGGATTGTATTCGCAGCCGACGAAGCCGGCATAGCCGAGCCGGTCGAGCTCTTCGAACAGGAACGGATAGTTCAGCTCCTCGCCGTCGGGCTCGTTGCGCGAGGGAATGCTGGCGATCTGGATGTGGCCGATGATCGGCATCATCTCGCGCAGCCGCATGGTGACGTCGCCATGGATGATCTGACAGTGATAGATGTCGAACTGGAGCTTCAGGTTCGGAAGTCGCAATTCCTGGATCAGGTCGCGCGCGAAACCGAAATCGTTGAGGAAATAGCCGGGCACGTTGCGTGCGTTGATCGGCTCGAGCACGATATCGATGCCGTGGGGCGCGAAGAACTCGGCGGCCCACGCCACCGATTTGTAGAACGCCTCGATCGCGACGCGCTCGCCGCGGTTGGCGATGCCGGCCATCAGGTGCAGGCGCTTGACGCCGGTCGCCTTGGCATACGGCAGCGCCGTCTCCAGGCTCGCCTTGAGATCGGAGAAGCGCGCTGGCAACGCCGCAAAACCTTTCTCGCCGGCATTCCAGTCGCCCGGCGGCAGATTGAACAGCGCCTGGGTCAGCCCGTTACGCTTGAGGCGCTCGCCGACCGCCTCGGCCGGATGCTCGTAGGGAAAGAGAAACTCGACGGCGGCGAAGCCGGCTTGCGCGGCGGCATCGAAGCGGTCGAGGAACGGCACCTCGGTGAACATCATCGAGAGGTTGGCGGCAAAACGGGGCATCGGAGTCCTCTCAGTTCTACTTGTCGCCGGGCAGCTTGACGCCGGTGACCTGCGCATACATCCGCGCCACCGACGCGTCGTCGTCGCGGCCCATGCCGGCGGCTGATGTCATCAAGAACATCTGGAGGGCGGCGGCGGAGACCGGCACCGGGAATCTGGCGCTGCGCGCCATGTCCTGGATGATACCAAGGTCCTTCACGAAGATCTCGACCGCGCTACGCGGCGTGTAATCGCCGTCGAGCACATGCGGCATCCGGTTCTCGAACATCCACGAATTGCCGGCAGAGGCCGTGATCACCTCGTAGACCTTGCGGATGTCGAGGCCCTGCTTGGCCGCGAACGCCATCGCTTCCGAAGCCGCGGCGATGTGCACACCGGCGAGGAGCTGATTGATCATCTTGAAGGCCGCGCCCTGCCCTGCGGCCTCACCGAGCTCATAGAGCTTTGCGGCCATGGCGTCGAGCGCTGGCCGCGCCCTGGCAAAAGCGGCGGAGCTGCCGGAAGCGAGGATGGTCAGCTCGCCTTGCGCGGCGCGCTGCGCCCCACCGGAGATCGGAGCATCCAGATAATGCCGTCCGGTGGCCTCCAACTGCTTGGCAAGGCGCCGCGCGATATCCGGGTCCATGGTCGCCGAGGATATGAAGACGCTGCCCTTCGGCATAGTCTCGGCGGCGCCGTCCTTGCCGAACAGGATGGCTTCGGTCTGGGCGGCGTTGACGACGACACTGACGACGATATCGGCGTCCTTGGCCGCCTCGGCCGGCGTCTTTGCACCCGCTCCGCCGTCCTTCACGAAACGCGCCACCGCATCGTCCGAGACGTCGCAGCCGGTCACGGCATGGCCGGCGCGCTTCAGCGAGGTCGCCATGCCAAAGCCCATCGAGCCGAGCCCGATCACGGCAGTGCGCTGATTCTGTGACGTGGAGGCGGACATGCAACTAACCCTTGCGAACGTTTCCCGGACGGCCGCCCTTTTGCGACGGCTCGGCGCACCGATAACACGGCTTGGCCGCGCTGCCAAAGCGTGAGACAAGCAGGCATGACGGCCATGAACAACGAGACACGGCTGCGTGAGGATATCTGCCGCTTCGGGCGGTCGCTGTTCGAGCGCGGGCTGACGCCGGGCTCCTCCGGCAATATCAGCGTCAAGCTGGACGATGACGGCTGGCTGGTGACACCGACCAACGCCTCGCTCGGCTTCCTCGATCCGGCGCGGCTGTCGCGGCTGGATAGCCAGGGACGGCTGGTTTCGGGCGATGCGCCGACCAAGGAAGTTCCGCTCCACACCGCGCTCTACGACACGCGCGGGAGCGCGCGCGCGATCGTGCACCTGCATTCGACCCATTCGGTGGCACTCTCGATGCTGCCCGAGATCGACCCGCGCGCCGCGCTGCCGCCGATGACGGCCTATTATCTGATGAAATGCGGCGCCACCGCGCTCGTGCCCTATTACCGCCCCGGCGATCCTGCGGTGGCGGACGCAATCAAGGGACTGGCGGGGAAATATTCATCCGTGCTGCTCGCCAATCACGGCCCGGTGGTCGCCGGCGACACGCTGGAGGCCGCCGTGTTCGCGACGGAGGAGCTGGAGGAAACGGCCAAGCTGTACCTGCTGCTGCGCGGCATGAACCCGCGCTATCTGTCGCCGGAGCAGGTGGCCGATCTGGTGAAGGTGTTCGGGGTGACGCTGCCGGAGCATGGGGATGGGCATTAGCCCGGCTCTAACCCCGTCATTGCGAGCGTAGCGAAGCAATCCAGAATCCCTCCGCGGGAAGATTCTGGATTGCTTCGCTGCGCTCGCAATGACGGAGGATGTGGTGACGACAGTAGCCCGCATGAGCGGAGCGATATGCGGGACCAGCGGACCGGAATTGATTTGCATCACCGGGATCGCGAGCACATGATCCCCCTGTAATTGACTGAAGGAGTTGTTTCATCGATCGCTAGGAGAATTGTCATGGATTTCAAAATATCCTGCGCCCTCCTCTCTGCCGCCTGCTTTATTGCCCTGCCACTTTCCGCAAACGCCCAGACGTCCGCGCGCGGCGGCGTCCCCGATCTCAAGGTCGAGGCCAATTGCAAGGCAACTCAGGAGATCGACAAGTCGCTGACCGAGCCGCAGTCCTACGAGGCCTGCATGAGCGACGAGCAAACCGCACAGCAACAGCTCGGGTCCATCTGGACGACAACGCCGGAGACAATTCGCACCCAATGCTACGCCGAGGCCTCCGCCGGTGGCATCGAAAGCTATGTCGACCTTCTCTCCTGCATCCAGATGAATGGCTTCGGGCAACCCTCGGCACCCGCGTCAACGCTGCGCGGCGCAAGCAAGAACCGGAACAAGAAGCAATCAGGATAGGGATCGTAGCGAGCGGCTACAATCCGAGGTACGCCTTCCTCACATCCGGGTTGACCTTGATCTCCGCGGACGGACCCTGCATCAGCACGCGACCGGTCTGCAGGATGTAGGCGCGGTCGGCGATCTCGAGGCACTCGGCCATGCGCTGCTCGACGATCAGCACGGTCATGCCGGCGTCGCGGATGCGCTTCACCGCCTGAAAAATCTCGTCGACGAGCTTCGGCATGATGCCCTGCGAGGGTTCGTCCAGCATCAACAGCCGCGGGCGCGTCATCAGCGCGCGGCCGATCGCGAGCATCTGCTGCTCGCCGCCGCTTAGCGTCTCGGCGCGTTGCTCCAAGCGTTCGGACAGGCGGGGGAACAGATTGAAAACGAGATCCAGCGGCTCCTCACGGTTCGCCTCGCCGCGATAGAGATAGCTGCCGAGGCGGAGATTGTCGCGCACCGACAGGCGCGGAAACAGGCGGCGGTTCTCCGGCACATAGGCGATGCCGGTGGCGGTGATGTGGTGCTGCGCCATGCCGTCGAGGCGCTTGCCGTCGAACGTCACGGAGCCCGAACGCGGGCGCTCGGCGCCGGCGATGGATTTGAGCAGCGTCGACTTGCCCGCACCGTTGGCGCCGGCGACGCAAACGATCTCACCCTTCTGAACCTCGATCGAGACCGCGGAGATCGCGACCAGGCCCTGATAGGCCGTCGTGACTTCACGCACCGACAGCATGACGATCTCCCAGATATGCGCTGATCACCTTGGGATCGCGGACGACGTCGGAAGGCTTGCCCTCGACCAGCACCTTGCCGAGGTCGAGCACGATGGCGCGGTCGACCAGCGGCATCACGATCTCCATGACGTGCTCGACCATCAGCACGGTAACGCCGGCATCGCGCACCTTACGCACCAGCGCTACACCGGTCTGCGCCTCGGTCGGCGTGAGGCCGGTGAGGACCTCATCGAGCAGCAGCAGCTTCGGCTCGGTCGCGAGCGCACGCGCGACTTCGAGGCGGCGCTTCTCGGCCGGCACGAGGTCGCTTGCGAGCACGTCGGCTCGTGCGGCAAGGCCAGTGAACTCCAGCACCTCATGCGCCTTGCGGCGCGCCTCGCGCATCACCGTGTTGCGCACGAGAGCGCCGACGATGACGTTGTCGACAACAGTCATGGTCTCAAAGCTCTTGACCACCTGGAAAGTGCGGCCGATGCCGCGCTGGCAGCGCTCGGCCGCCGGCATATGAGTGACGTCCTCGCCGTCGAACCAGATCGAGCCTTGCGTCGGCGGCAGCACGCCGGCGATGAGGTTGAACAGCGTCGATTTGCCGGCACCGTTCGGGCCGATCAGGCCGACGATCTCGCCGCGGCCGACCGAGATCGAGACGTCGCTGTTGGCGACGAGGCCGCCGAAACGCTGCCAGACGCCACGGGTTTCAAGGAGCGCGGTCATCGCGTGGCTCCCTTCGCTTTTGAACGCGAGAACAGGCTCACCAGACCCTGCGGCAGCGCCAGCGAGATCAGCACGATCAGGGTGCCGTAGACGATGAGGTCGACGCCGCGCCCGGAACCGCCGATATAGGAGCGCGTCAGCTCCGTCATCGGGATCAGGATGGCGGCCCCTAACACCGGCCCCCAGAGGGTGCCGATGCCACCAAGCACGGCCGGCAGTGCCATCAGCAGCGAGAACTGGAAGCCCATCACGCTCTCGGGATCGATATAGGCGAGAAACTGCGCATAGAAGGCGCCGCCAATGGCGACGAGGAAGGCGGAGACGGCTGCCGCGCCCATCTTGGAGTTGAACACGACGACGCCGAGGCTTTCGGCCGCCTCCGGATTGTCTTTCACCGCACGCCACCAAAAGCCCCATTTGGAGTCCTCCAGCCACCAGGTGACGAACCAGGCGAGGCAGCAGAGCGCCAACGCGAAATAGAAGTATGGTAGCTTGGTGCGCAGGAATTGGAATTTCAGCCAGCTGTCACCGCGGATCGGAATCGTGATGCCCATCGCGGCTCCCGCCCACTCCCAGTTCTGGAACAGCAGCAGACCGATTTCAGCAATGACGATGGTCGCGATCACGAAGTAATGGCCGCGCAGGCGGAAGAAGGGATAGCCGAGCCCCATTGCGATCAGGGCGGCAATCACGCCGCCGCCGAGCATGCCGAACCAGGGCAGCACGCCGAACTTGGTGAACAAGAGCTCGGTGGTGTAGGCGCCGATGCCGAAATAGAGCGCGTGGCCCAGCGAGATCTGCCCGCAATAGCCGGAGAGGATGTTCCAGCTCTGCGACAGCGCCGCATACATCAAGGTCAGGATCAGGATATTCTGGACGTAAACGTCCTTGATGAACAGCGGCGCGAGCGCTGCGAGCCCCGCCAGCACCGCGGCGATGATGAGATCGCGGCGGCGCCGCGCGGCAAAATTCTTGTCCATCACATCGACCCGAACAGGCCACGCGGCCGGATGAAGACGACGAGCAGGTAGACGGCATAGATGCCGACCGATTTCAGCGACGGCGGCAGCACCAAGGCGGTGACCGCTTCGACGAGACCGACGATGATGCCGCCGGCAAAGGCCCCGAACACGCTGCCGAAGCCGCCGAGCGCCACCGTGACATAAGCGATCAGCGCAAAGGAGGCGCCGACATCGGGATAGATGTAGAAGAACACCGCCATGATCGCGCCGGCGAGACCGACCAGCGCGGCACCCAGGCCCCAGCCCAGCGCGAACACGCGGTTCTTGTCGATGCCAACCAGCGCGACCGCGCCGGGATCCTCACGCGTCGCTTCCAGCGCACGGCCGAAATCGGTGCGATGGATGAAGAAGTAGAGGCCAGCAAAGGCGAGAATCGAGACCAGCGCGCCGATCAGCTGCGGCTCCGGCAGGAAGATGCCGGCGACCGAGATGGTTTTCCCGCCGAGCCATGACTGCGGAATGCTGCGATAATCCGGCGTGAAGAAGAACTGCGCAAGTCCGCGCATCACGATGGCGAGGCCAAAAGTGGAGAAGATCTGCACCATGCCGGCATTGGCCTTGGCTCGCATGGCGAAGCGTACAATGAGCAGGTAGACCACCGCTCCGAACACGAACAGCGCCGCGGCGACCAGCGGCGCCGACAAAAGGGGGTCGATGGCGAAGAACGCGAACAGGAAGAACGACACGTACATCGCGATCATCAGGAACTCGCCATGGGCGAAGTTCACGACGTCCATCAGGCCGAAGATCAGCGCGAGGCCGACCGCGATCAGTCCGTAGAGCAGGCCCATGAGCAGGCCGCTCGCGAGACTCTGGATAATGGCTTGGGCTGTCACTGGTGTTGCGCCTCTGCTTCTGCGTTACTCCGATGTCGTCCTGGCGAAAGCCAGGACCCATAACCACGAATCCATCGATGGGATGAACGGCAACCGATCTTCGCAAAAACGCCGGCCTGTGGTTATGGGTCCCGGATCTGCGCTTCGCTTGTCCGGGACGACGTGGGGAGATATCTCGCCGCTTACTTCATCGGCCAGATCGCCTCGGCGATCGCGGCCTGCGGCGGGAAGATGGTGACGAACTTGCCGCCGACATATTGCAGCAGCACCGGGTCGGCGTCGTTGTTCTGGCCCGCCTCGTCGAACTTGACGCGCTTCCAGGGCATGATGGTCTGCTCGCCGGGGATGTCGGTCGCCGCCAGCGCGTCGCGGATCTTCTCGCCGTCGGTCGACTTGGCGCGGCTGATGGCGTCGGCGAGGATGATCAGGCCCATGAACTGGCGCGAGGTGAGGTCGTTGAAGTCCTTGCCGGACCGCGACTTGAACATCGCGTTGATCTTGCCGACCATCGGGCGCTTCTGCGCGAGGTCGAGCGAGAAGGTGCCGCGCGAGATCACGCCTTCGAGCTTGTCGCCGACGGCATCATAGAGCGCCTTCTCCGAGAAGCCGGCATCCTGCGCCACGATCGCGTTCGGCTTGTAGCCGAGCTCGGCCATGGTCTTGACCAGCAGGATGCCGTCGGTGGTGTAGCTCGAGGGCATCAGCACGTCGGCGTTGGCGGTCTTGAGCTGCTGCACCTCGGCCGACAATGACGGCGAGTTGGCGCGATACTTGATGTCGGTCACGATCTTGTAGCCGCGCTCGCCGGCGATCTTGGCCTGGGCGTTGCCGGAATCGGTGCCGAAGATGGTGTCCTCGTGGAACAGCGACAGCGTCTCGATCTTGGTGCCCTTCTTCTTCATGGAATCGAAGAAGTCGAACATCGCGGCCGAGTACATCTCGTCATGCGGGGCGGCGCGGAAGTAATATTTGAGACCGCGGCGATGCAGGCTCGGCGAGGAATTGTCAGCGGAGACGAACGGGATCTGGTAGCGCTCGCAGATCTGGCTGACGGTGACGGCGACCGCGCTCTGATAGGTGCCGATGATGGCGGCGACCTTCTCCTGCGTGATCAGACGCTCGGCCTCGGCGCGGCCCTTCTGCGGATCGGCCTGGTGGTCGGCGAACACGAGGCGCACCTTGGCGCCGCCGAGGCCCGGCAGGCCCTCGCCCTTCGCCAGCGGCAGGTCGAAATCGGTGTCCTTGTTGATCACTTCGAGCGCGGTCTCATAGGCTTTCTGGGCATCGACGCCCTGCTGCGCGCTGCCGCCGGAGAACGGATAGATCACGCCGATCACGACTTCCGAAGTCTGTGCGCGCGCCGCCAGCGGCACCAGCGCGGCTGTAGCGGTCGCTCCCAACAACACGTCGCGGCGAGAGATCGTCATGGCAAAGTCCCCTGTTACTGAATTTCGGCTGATCGAATGAAGTGATTGATGGATGCGGTAAAGCCCGAACAAGCAGCAAAGGCTGCCTACTAAATCACGGCCATGGTCCTGTTCTTGAGATCCGTCACCAGCATCAGCCCGGGCGAATGCGTGATCGCGAACGGCAGCTTCGCGGCGTTGATGACGGATTGCGGCGTCACGCCGCAGGCCCAGAACACCGGGATCTCGTCATCGGCAACCGGCACGGGATCGCCGTAGTCGGGCTTGGCAATGTCCTTGATGCCGATCAGATGCGGATGGCCGAGATGTACCGGCGCGCCGTGCACGGCGGGATAGCGCGAGGTAATCTGCACCGCGCGGATCGCATCCGCCGGCTTGAACGGACGCATCGACACCACCATCGGGCCGGCAAACGGTCCGGCCTCGCCGCAGGCGATGTTGGTGCGGTACATCGGCACGCGCACGTTCTTCTCGATGTGTCGGATCGGCATGCCCTCGTCGAGCAAGGCCTCTTCGAACGAGAAGGAGCAGCCGAGCACGAAGGTGACGAGATCGTCGCGCCAATACTTCGTCACGTCGGTCGGCTCGTCCACGACCTCGCCGTCGCGCCAGACGCGATAGCGCGGCACGTCGGTGCGGATGTCGAGATCGGCGCCGAGCGAAGGAATGTAAGGGCTGCCGACGTCGGACATCCCGATGATCGGGCACGGCTTGGGATTGAGCTGGCAGAAGCGGTGAAAGGCGCCGGCATATTCCGCCGGCAGGATCGCCAGATTGCCCTGAACGAATCCTGGGGCGACGCCGGCGGTGGAGGCGACCACCCCTTCACGATAGGCGAGCCGGGCCTTGCGGCTCGGGAGGGTGTCGGGCGTTTCAGTTTGCTGCGCTGCCACCAAAGCAGTCATGGGATCGACCTGCCTATAAACTCGACAAAGACAAGCCAACACCAAGCGTGCTATAAAGTCTAATCGTCGTTTCTAATCAATCTCGATAAATCTGATTTATCGACTGGGAAAATCCTTCCAATGCTGGACTTCAGGTCGATCGAGACATTTCTCTGGGTTGTGAAGCTCGGCAGCTTTCGGGGCGCCGCACAACGGCTCAACACCACGCAGCCGGCGATCTCCCAGCGCATCGCCCAGCTCGAGCGCGAGATGGGCGTGAAGCTCCTCAATCGCGATCATCGCGTCGCTTCGCCAACGCCGAGCGGCCGGCAGATGATGGTCTATGCGGAGAAGCTGATCGGCCTGCGTGCCGCGATGATGGCGGAGATCGGCGACCGCTCGGCCATGCGCGGCGTCATGCGCCTCGGTGTCGCCGAGACCATCGTGCACACTTGGCTGCCGCGCCTGGTGAAGAGCGTCAACGAGGTCTATCCGAACCTGTCGCTGGAGATCGAGGTCGACATCACGCCGAACCTCACCGCGCGCCTGCTCGCGCAGGAGATCGAGCTTGCGTTTGTGGTGGGACCGCTGTCCGCCTCCGGCGTGCACAACCGTGTGCTCGCCGATTATCCGATCGGCTTCCTCGCAAGCCCCTCGCTCGGCCTCGGCCAGGGTCCGGTGACGCCGGCGGAGCTCGCGCGATTTCCGATCATCACCTTCCCGCGCAAGACCAAGCCTTACGAGGTCGTGCGCGAGGTGTTCGACCGGCCTGAGCTGCCGCCGATCCGGCTGCACGCCTCCGCCTCGCTGGCCACCGTCATCCACATGGCGGTCGAAGGACTCGGCATCGCAGTGATCCCCGACGCCATCGTCGAGAACGAGCTTGCCGACGGGCGGCTGCAGCTGCTCGACACCGATCTCGCGATCGCGCCGCTGACCTTCACCGCGAGCTGGCTCGCCTCGCCCGACGTCGTGGCAGTCGAGCGCGTCGCCGAGCTGGCACGGCAAATTGCGCAGAGCAGCCTCGCGGTTGACGCGCCCGCGCTGGCGCGTCATTGAAAAAGGCGCCGGACAATTGAGAGACTGACCGCATGAGCCGAGCCGCCACCAACCTGCAGATCGATTCCGCCCGCCTCTGGGGCTCCATCCACGACACCGCGCAGTTCGGGGCGACGGCCAAGGGTGGCGTGCGGCGGCTGACGCTGAGCTCCGAGGACAAGCAAGTCCGCGACTGGTTCCGCAAGGCCTGCGAAGACGCGGGCCTGGAGGTGCATGTCGATGCGCTCGGCTCGATGTTCGGCCTGCGCAAGGGACGCGACATGTCGAAGCCGCCCGTCGGCATCGGCTCGCATCTCGACACGCAGCCGACCGGCGGCAAGTATGACGGCATTCTGGGAACGCTCGGCGCACTGGAAGTGATCCGCACGCTGAACGATGCCGGCATCGAAACCGAAGCGCCGATCTGCGTCGTCAACTGGACCAATGAGGAAGGCTCGCGCTTCGCACCGGCGATGATGGCCTCCGCGGCTTACGTCGGCGATTTCACCACCGATGACATTTTGTCGCGCAAGGACGCCGAGGGCACGACCGTCGGCCAGGCGCTCGACAGCATCAGCTATCGCGGCGACAAGCCGGTCGGTTTCCAGAAGCTCGGCTGCTTCGTCGAACTGCACATCGAGCAGGGCCCGATCCTGGAGGCCGAAGGCAAGACCATCGGCGTGGTCGATTCCGGTCAGGGCGTGCTGTGGTACGACGGCAAGATCAGCGGCTTCGAGAGCCATGCGGGATCGACCCCGATGCCGCTGCGGCGTGATGCGCTGGCAACACTGTCGGAGATCGTGCTGGCGATGGAAGCGATCGCGAAAAAGCATGGACCGAACGCGGTCGGCACCATCGGCGAGGCCGTGATCGCAAACCCCTCACGCAACGTCATTCCCGGCGAGATCGCCTTCACCATGGATTGCCGCAGCGCGGATGGCGCCATCATGGACGCGCTCGATCGCGATTTGCGCGCCGCGATTGCCGAGATCGCCGCGCGCCGCAAAGTCGAGGTCAAGATCGATCTGGTCTGGCGCAAGCCGCCGACGCACTTCGATCCCAAGCTCATTGCGGCGGTCGAGAACGCGGCGAAGACGCTCGGCTATTCGTCTCGCCGCATCACCTCCGGAGCTGGCCACGACGCTTGCAACCTCAACACCATCATGCCGGCGGCAATGGTGTTCGTGCCCTGCAAGGACGGCATCAGTCACAACGAGCTGGAGGACGCGACGCAGCCCGACTGTGCCGCGGGCACCAACGTGCTCATGCACACCGTGCTGGCGATCGCCGGCGTCGCATCCTGACCGGAGAGAGCTATGCGCGGAGTTTTCGTCGACGCCAATGAAACGCTTGCCCTGATCATGGAGCGGCTGGAGAAGCCAGGCGATCCCAAGGTCCGGATCCACAGGGACCCCGATATCAAGCCCGAGCAATATCCCGAGATCCTCGACGGCGCCGAGATCGCGATCGTCGATCACACCGCGCTGCCGACCGACGTCGCGAAGAAGTGCGCCGGGCTGAAGCACGTCTGTTCCTTGGCACCGGCGCGCGCAGCTACTTGAATCCGGAGGAACTGGCCGAACTCGGCATCTCCGTGCATCTGATCAAGGGCTACGGCGATACGGCGGTGGCGGAATCCGCGATCGCGCTGATGTGGGCCTCCGCCCGCGTCATCGCGATGATGGATCGCGAGATGCGCGGCGGCAACTGGCTGCGCGAGGACGGCATGCAGCTCACCGGCAAGACCCTCGGGCTGATCGGCTTCGGCGGCATCGCCGCGGAAGTTGCGCGCATTGCGTCCGGCAGCGGCATGAAGGTGATCGCCTGGAACCGTTCGCCGAAGAGCAATCCTGGGGTCGAGTTCACCGATCTCGACACCGTGCTGGCAAGGAGCGACGTCGTGTCGCTGCATCTGCTGCTCAACGACGAGACGCGCGGCATGATCACGCGCGAGAAGATCTTTGCGATGAAGCGCGGCGTCATCCTCATCAACACCGCTCGCGCCGCGATCGTCGACGAGGCTGCGATGATCGACGCGCTGAAGTCGGGCCACATCCGCCATGCCGGTCTCGACGTCTTCAACATCGAGCCGCTGCCCGGCGATCATCCGCTCACAAAATTGCCGAACGTGACATTGTCGGCGCATTCCGCCTTCCGCACGCCGGAAGCGAGCGAAAACCTGATTGAAGCGGCGTGGGAGCACTGCCGCCGAATCGTAAGTTCGTAGGGTGGGTTAGCCCTGCAGATGCGCAAAGCGCATCTGCTCGGCGTAACCCACCACTGTCTATTTCCGCTGGGACAGAAGAGGTGGGTTACGGCTTCGCCTAACCCACCCTACGCCCCGCCGGATCGTAAGAGGATAAGAGCAACAACAATGGCCGATTACCGCACCATCAAGGCAGAGCCGCTCACCAATGCCATCCGCGCCATCGTCAAGGCGGGTGGGTCTACCGACCGCGAAGCGGAGCTCGTGTCCACCAATCTCGTCGAGGCCAATCTTAGGGGACATGACTCCCACGGCGTCGGCATGATCCCGCGCTATGTCCAGAGCGTCACCAACGGCGGCCTCGCCGTGAACCAGCACGTCAAGATCGTGCTCGACACTGGTCCGCTCCTCACCCTCGACGGCCTCACCGGCTACGGCCAGGTGATCGGCCAAGAAGCGATGGAGCTGGCGGCCGAGCGCGCCAAGCGCAACGGCGTGTGTCTCGTCGGCCTCTCCAACTCGCACCACATCGGCCGCATCGGCCACTGGGCCGAGCAGTGCATCGATCACGGGCTGGTCTCGATCCACTTCGTCAACGTGATCTCGCGCCCGATCGTGGCGCCCTGGGGCGGCAGCGATGCGCGCCACGGCACCAACCCGTTCTGCGTCGGCATCCCGCGCAGGGACAAGGAGCCGATCGTGCTCGACTTCGCCACCAGCAGGATCGCGCAGGGCAAGACCCGCGTCGCCCACAACAAGGGCGTCGAGCTGGAGCCCGGCACCATCATCGACAATGAAGGCAAGCCAACGGTCGACCCGCGCTACACCGTGATCCCGCCGTACGGCGCCATCCTGCCGTTCGGCGAGCACAAGGGGTCGGGCCTCGCGTTGGTCTGCGAAATCCTCGGCGGCGCCCTCTCCGGCGGGCAGGTGGTCAAGGGCCCGTCCGACGGCAAGTACAACGTCCTCAACGGCATGCTCTCGATCGTCATCGATCCCAACAAGCTCGGCACCGCCGAAAACCTCGCACGTGAAGTCGAGAGCTTCGTCGCCTGGCACACCGGCTCGCCGCCTGCTCCCGGCGTCGATAAGGTCAGAATCGCCGGCGAGCCCGAGCGCGAGACCAAGAAGAAGCGCCTCGCCGAAGGCATACCGGTCGATCCGAACACCTGGCAGGAAATTCTGGATGCCGGGAAGCGGTTCGGGCTGGACCAGGCCGCGATCGAGAAGATCGTGGGCTGAACGCGACCTCAGTGTCGTCCCGGCGAAAGCCGGGACCCATAACCACAAAGCGCGGTTTGGCGAAGACTCGTGGTTACTAGCGAGTGCAGCAACTACTTCTTGTGGTTTATGGGTCCCGGCCTTCGCCGGGACGACCATGTGATTTGTAATCTGCCTAATCCACCATCTCCGCCACCGCCTTGCCGCAAGCGGTGGTGTCCGCGTTACCGCCAAGGTCCTTGGTCCGGAGCGTGCGTTCGGCGAGCGTGCGCTCGATCGCGTCGACGATCGACTTGCCGGCTTCCTTCTCGCCGAGATGTTCCAACATCATCGCGCCCGACCAGATCATGCCGATCGGGTTGGCGATGCCCTGCCCCGCGATGTCAGGCGCCGAGCCGTGCACCGGCTCGAACACCGAGGGGAAATCGCCCTCGGGATTGATGTTGCCTGACGGCGCGATGCCGATGGTGCCGGTGCAGGCCGGGCCGAGATCGGAGAGGATGTCGCCGAACAGATTGGAGCCGACCACGACGTCGAACCAATCCGGATGCAGCACGAAGTTCGCGGTCAGGATGTCGATGTGATACTTGTCCCACTTCACGCCTGGAAACTTCTTGGCCATCGCCTCCACGCGTTCGTCCCAATAGGGCATGGTGATGGAGATGCCGTTCGATTTCGTCGCCGAAGTCAGGTGCTTCTTCGGCCGCGACTGCGCGAGCTCGAAGGCGAACTTCAGGATGCGATCGACGCCGGTACGGGTCATCACCGTCTGCTGCGTCACGAACTCACGGTCAGTGTCCGGGAACATGCGGCCACCGACGGAGGAATATTCGCCTTCCGTGTTCTCGCGCACCACCCAGAAATCGATGTCGCCGGGCTTGCGGTTCGCCAGCGGCGACGGCACGCCGGGCATCAGCCGCACCGGGCGCAGGTTCACATACTGGTCGAACTCGCGACGAAACTTGATCAACGAGCCCCACAGCGAGACGTGGTCCGGAATCTTGGCCGGCCAACCGACCGCGCCGAAATAGATCGCATCGTGCTTGCCGATCTTTTCCTTCCAGTCATCCGGCATCATCTGGCCGTGCTTCTCGTAATAGTCCCAGGACGAGAAGTCGAAATGGTCGAACTGCAGGGACACCCCGTGCTTCTTCGCCGCCGCCTCCAGAACGCGCTGGCCCTCAGGCATCACTTCCTTGCCGATGCCGTCGCCGGGAATGACCGCGATCCGGTATTGTTTCTTGCTCATCGAGAACGTCCTTGGTTGGTTCGGCAGCCGCCGCCTCTTGATCGCACTGCAATGGACCAAACGCGGCGGCAGTGCAACGCTGCACTGCAATGTTGACCATGGCGCGACCGAGCGCCTACTGATTTGATCCTGTTCCTATCCTGCGAGCACCCTTCATGGATCTGCATCTGCGTGGCAAACGCGTCCTGATCACGGGCGCATCCAAGGGCATCGGCGCGGCCGCCGCCGAGGCGTTTGCCGAAGAAGGCGCGCATCTGCTGCTCGCCGCCCGCAACGGCGAGCAGCTCAAGACGCTGGCCGAGCGGCTGCGCTCCGCGCACCAGGTCGATGCCGCGACGAGCGTCGTCGATCTACGCCAGGCCGAGGACATCGCGCGGCTCGCCAAGGAAGCCGCGGACATCGACATCCTCGTCAACAACGCCGGCGACATCCCTGGCGGGTCCATCGACAAGATCGACGAGGCGACCTGGCGGCACGCCTGGGAATTGAAAGTGTTCGGCTACATCAACCTCACGCGGCAGATCTATGCGCAGATGAAGGCCAAGGGTGGCGGCGTGATCGTCAACGACATCGGTGCGGCCGGCGAGAAGTTCGATGCCAATTACATCTGCGGCAGCGCCGGCAATGCCGCGCTGATGGCCTTCACCCGCGCGCTCGGTGGAAAAAGTCTCGCCGACAACATCCGCGTGGTCGGCATCAATCCCGGCCCTGTCGGCACCGACCGTCACGTCACCCTGCTCAAGACGCGGGCTAAGCACCAGTTCGGTGACGAGACCCGCTACAAGGAATTCCAGAAGAGCCTGCCGCTCGGCCGCCCTGCACATGCGCGCGAGATTGGTGATCTCATGGCGTTCTTGGCGTCGGATCGCTCGGGCTATACGTCGGGGGTGATCTATACCGTCGATGGCGGCATCAGCGCCGGGTGGGGTTAGAATTCGGCGCTGGTTATGACCACGCTGCGCGCCGCACACACCGTCGAGCGCAGCGAAGCAATCCAGACCGCCACCGCGGTTGCATTCCTAGATTGCTTCGCTGCGCTCGCAATGACGACACCAAGAACGGGCATAGGAGTAAAATAATTGTCTCAAGAGCTGATCCGCGAAACCGCGTGCACCGTCGTCGACAAATTGCGGTCTGGCGACGTCTCGCCGCTCGAACTGCTGGACGTATTGGAAAAGCGCATCAGTGAAGTCGATGGCAAGGTCAACGCGCTGCCGACGCTGTGCTTCGATCGCGCCCGAGCTAACGCCAAGGCGCTGATGCAGAAGCCGGCCGGCGCGCGCGGGCTGCTCGCGGGCCTGCCGGTGCCGATCAAGGATCTGACCGACGTTGCGGGCGTGCTGAACACCCAGGGCTCGCCGATCTTCAAGGATAACGTCCCCGCGAAATCCGACCTCATGGTCGAGAACCTCGAAGCCAATGGCGCGGTCGTCTACGCCAAATCCAACACGCCGGAATTCGGCGCCGGCGCCAACACCTTCAACGAGGTGTTCGGTGCGACCCTCAATCCCTGGGATACTTCGAAATCTGCGGCCGGCTCCTCCGGCGGCGCGGCAGTGGCGCTGGCCACCGGCATGGCCTGGCTCGCGCAGGGCTCCGACATGGGCGGCAGCCTGCGCAGCCCGGCAAGCTTCTGCGGCATCGTCGGCATGCGGCCGAGCATCGGCCGCGTCGCGCATACGCCGAAGGCGGGCATCGACCGCAATCTCGGCGTGCAGGGGCCGATGGCCCGCAACGTCGAGGATCTCGCGCTGCTGCTGGATGCCATGAGCGGCGACTATGCCGCCGATCCGCTGTCGCTGCCGGCGCCTCTGACTTCTTTCCTGTCGGCTGCGCAGTCCGGCAAGAAGCCGAAGCGTATCGCCTATTCGCCCGATCTCGGCATCACGCCGGTCGATCCCGAAGTGAGGGCGATCACACGCAAGGCGGCTGAACGCTTCGCCGAGGCCGGCGTAACCGTCGAGGAGGCGCATCCGGACTGGCGCGAGGCGCATGAATGCTTCCACGTGCTGCGCGCTTTCGACTTCGCGATCAGCAAGGCGCAACTTCTCCGCACCAAGCGTGACCTGCTCAAGCCCGAAGTAATCTGGAACATCGAGGAGGGCCTCAAGCTCACGGTCGAGCAGCTCGAGCGTGCCGAGGCCCAGCGCGTCGGCATGACCGCGCGCGCCGTCGAGTTCTTCAGGACCTACGATCTCCTGCTGGTGCCGACCACGATCGTGCCGCCCTTCCCGGTCGAAAATCGCTATGTCGCCGAATGCGCGGGTAAGCGATTTGACAATTACGTCGAATGGCTCGGCATCGTCTACGCCATCACGCTCGCCTGCTGCCCATCACTGTCGCTGCCCTGCGGCTTCACGGCGTCTGGCCTGCCGATCGGCGTGCAGGTAGTCGGCGCACCGCGTGCGGATGCGCAAGTGATCGCAGGCGCGAAGGTGCTGGAGGATATATTGGGCCTGCGTGGCACGACGCCGATCGACCCGAAGGTAAAGAAGTAGCCTCTTTCGTGCCCCGGACGCAGCGCAGCGCTCCTTCAGCGGTGCGCTGCACAGTCGGGGCCCACCTCGCCGAGACCTCCCGTGCATCCCTGGGTCCCGGCCCTGCGGCGCAGCGCTGACGCGCCGCACCTGGTCCGGGACACGAGACCTCACCTCCCGCTCGTCGCCTCAAGACTCCGGCTGTAGCGCGACATCGCAAAGCAAAAGACAAAATAGATTGCGGCGACGAAGATATAGACCTCGACGGAAAACTGCTGCCAGGCGGGATCGATGATCGCGGTCTTCGCTGTCGTCAGCAAGTCGAAGATGCCGATGATCAGCACGAGACTGGTGTCCTTGAAGAAGGCGATGAAGGTGTTGACCAGCGGCGGGATGACGTGGCGGATCGCCTGCGGCAGGATGATCAGCCGGTTCTTGCGCCAGTAGGACAGCCCGAGCGCGTCGGCAGCCTCATATTGACCACGCGGCACGGCCTGAAGGCCACCGCGGATGACTTCGGCAAGGTAGGCGCCCGCAAACAGGATGATCGCGATCTGTGCGCGCAGGAGCTTGTCGATGTTGAACCCACTGGGCATGAACAGCGGAAACATCACGCTGGCCATGAACAAGAGGCTCACCAGCGGCACGCCGCGGATCAGCTCGACATAGATCACACTGAGCGAGCGGATCGCCGGCAGCTTTGAACGCCGGCCGAGCGCGACAAGGATGCCGAGCGGAAAGCCGAACGCCAATCCAAACGTCGCCAGGATCAGCGTCACCGGCAGTCCGCCCCAGCGCTCCTGCGAGACGAAAGAGAGCCCCAGCACTCCGCCCCACATCAGCACGCTGATCAGCGCGAGCGCACCGATCCAGAGGAAAACGAGCTCGCGCCGCCACAGGGCGCGGCGCGTCGAAAGATAGTACAGCGCAATGAACAGCACGACCGCCAATGCCGGCCGCCACTGCTCGTCGAACGGATAGGTGCCGAACAGGATGAAGCGGTACTTTTCAGGAATGACCGCCCAGCAGGCGCCGATGCCGCGCACCGCGCGGCAAGCGCTGGAATCATTCACCGGCGTAAGCCAGACAGCACTGGCGATGCCCCATTGCACGAAGCTGATCACGCCCTTCGCGAGCACCGCCAGCAGCACAATAGTGAGGATGCCGTTCGGGATCGACGAGAACAAGTTGGCGCGCAGCCAGCGCAGCATCGGATTACCAACTTGCGGGCGGCGAGCGGCCCGCGGCACATCCGGCATATCGCTGATCGCCGTCATCCTCAACGCTCCACCAGCGCGATGCGCGCATTGTACCAGTTCATGAAAAAGCTGATGCCGAGACTGATGGTCAGGAATACCGCCATGATCAACGCGATCGCCTCGATCGCCTGCCCTGTCTGGTTCAGCGTGGTGTTCGCGATCGAGACGACATCCTGGTAGCCGATCGCGACCGCAAGCGAGGAGTTTTTTGTCAGATTGAGATACTGGCTCGTCATCGGCGGCACGATGACGCGCAGCGCCTGCGGCAAGATGATCTGCCGCAGCATGAAGCTGCGGCGCAGGCCGAGTGCGTTGGCGGCGTCCCACTGTCCCCGCGGCACCGACTGGATGCCGCTGCGCACGATCTCGGCGATGAAGGCCGAGGTGTAGGTGACGAGCGCGATCAGCAGCGCGAAATATTCCGGCGCCAGCGTCAACCCGCCGACAAAGTTGAAGCCGCGCAGCTCGGGCCATTCGATGCGCCAGGATACGCCGAGCAGCACGGACACCAGCGCCGGCAACGCAATCATCAGCGCAACCGCAAAGGGCCAAGCCGGCCGCGGCTTGCCATCGCGCATCTGCTGCGCGACCAGCCATCGCCGGACGACATAGAACACCGCGCAACTCAGCACCGCGGCGCCGACGACCTCGAGCTGCGGCGGGCCGAACGGAATCGCCGGCAGGATCAGGCCACGATTGGAGAGGAACACACCCTCGACAGGTCGCCACGCGGCGCGTGCGGCCGGCAGCGCCTGCATCAACACGTACCAGAACAGGAGCTGAAGCAGAAGCGGGATATCGCGAAGCGTCTCGACATAGACCGCGGCGAGCCGTGACAGCAGCCAGTTCGCCGACAATCGCGAGATGCCGATCAGCGTGCCCAAGATCGTCGCGAGCACGATCCCGATCACGGCAACGCGCAAGGTGTTGGCGACGCCGACGACGAACGCCCAGAGATAGGTGTCTCTCGGACTATAGGCGAGCAGGCTGTCGGCGATCGGCATGCCGGCCTCGCGGCCGAGGAAGGCAAAACCGGTGGTGATGCGGCGGGCCGAGAGGTTCGTGACGGTGTTGGACCAGAGGAAGGCGATGACCGCAACCGCGATGCCGACGACCAGGACCTGCCAGAACAGACCCTTCAGCTCGCGGCGCCCGAAGGCGCCGAAGAAGCGGCGACGTGGCGGCGGTCTCGGCGCATCTGAAGTCACGGCACAAAAATCCTTCTCAAGGGGCAGCGATTTCCGGCAGCGCACGTCAACTGTTGCACCAAACTTCAATTCATGCAACAAATGTTTCATGGCCGAGCCCGCGAAATCCTCGCCGTTGAGCGAGCTGCGTATTGCATTGCCATCGCTCCCGATGCGCTTGCAGGAGGTCGGACGCTTCGTCGCCGCCAACGATTACGACGCCACCACCCGTTCGATGCGCGATCTCGCGGCGGAAGCCGGCGCCGATCCAGCCGCGTTCACGCGGCTTGCGAAGGCGATCGGCTATTCTGGCTGGGAGGAGTTGCGCGCGGCGCTGACGGAGGCGCGGCGGCCATCGCAGACCGCGCCCTTCTCCGGCCGCGCAAGAGGCCGTCGCCACGGGCCGAACGCCGATGTCGCGCTCGTCACCGACAAGCTCGAGGCCGAGGCCGCCGGCCTTCCGCGGATCCCGGCACACCCGATCGCGGAAGCCGCCCGCGCGCTGCACGAGGCCAAGCGGATCTGGATTGCCGGCTATCGAAGCTGCCGCAGCGTCGCGGAATTGCTGAACTACGAGTTGCGACTGTTTCGGCCCGAACAGGTCCAACTCGTCGGCGCTTCCGGGCCCGACGACCTCGATCTCGGCGCGTTCCGGTCCGGGGAAGCCGTTATCGTCGTCGGCTTCCTGCCCTACACGCATGCAAGCGTCCGCGTCGCACAGGCAGCCTATCGCGCCGGCGCGACACTGATCGCGATTGCGGATAGCCTCTCGGCACCAATGGCCGAGGGCGCCGACCACGTGCTGCTGTTCGAGGCGGCCTCCTCTCCAGGCTTCTTTCCGAGCCTCACCGGCGCGATTGCGATCGCGCAGTCGCTTGCGGCGGTCACGTTCTCGCTCGGTGGCGTGGCCGCGAAGAAGCGTCTGGAAAGTACCGAGGCGCGACTGGTTGCGACCTCCACTTACGTCCCAGAGAAAGGTTGACCCATGGCCGCTCGCACCAGTCGCGTGCTGCACCGCTCGTTGCGCGAAACGCCGCCCAAAGCGATCGGCGGCGAAGGCGTCTATCTCTTCGCCGAGGACGGCCGGCGCATCATCGACGCCTCCGGCGGCGCGGCGGTCTCCTGCCTCGGGCATCAGCACCCGCGCGTGATCGCGGCGATGGCGAAACAGGCCGCGACGCTTGCCTATGCCCATACGGCGTTCTTCTCCTCCGAGCCGGCCGAGGCGCTGGCCGAAGCGCTGGTCGGGCACGAGCCCGGCGGTCTCGCCTACGCCTATTTCGTCAGCGGCGGATCGGAGGCGATCGAGGCCAGCATCAAGCTCGCCCGGCAATATTTCATCGAGCTTGGCGAGCCGCAGCGGCAACACTTCATCGCGCGACGGCAGAGCTATCATGGCAACACGCTCGGTGCGCTGGCGGCCGGCGGCAATGCCTGGCGGCGCGCGCCCTATGCGCCGCTGCTCTCGGCGGCATTCAGCCATGTGACGCCGGCCTTCGCCTATCACGAGAAGCGCGAGGACGAGTCGGATGCGCAGTTCGTCGCGCGGCTTGCCGCCGAGCTCGAGGCCGAGTTTCAGCGGCTTGGCCCCGATAGCGTCGCGGCGTTCCTTGCCGAGCCCGTCGTCGGCGCCACCGCCGGCGCCGTGACTGCGCCCGACGGCTACTTCAAGGCCATGCGCGAGATCTGCGACCGGCACGGCGCGCTGCTGATCCTCGACGAGGTCATGTGCGGCATGGGCCGCACCGGCACAACGCACGCCTGGGAGCAGGAAGGTGTCGCGCCCGACATCCAGGCGATCGCGAAGGGTCTCGGCGGCGGCTATCAGCCGATCGGCGCGATGCTCGCGAGCGGCAAGATCGTCGACACGATCCGCGCCGGCTCCGGCGCGTTCCAGCACGGTCACACCTATCTGGCGCATCCCCTCGCCTGCGCAGCCGCGCTCGCGGTGCAAAACGTGATCCGCGAGGACCGCCTGCTCGATCAGGTCAGGGAGCGCGGGCGGCAACTCGAGCAACGGCTGACCGAACGCTTCGGCAATCACCGCCACGTCGGCGACATCAGGGGCCGCGGGCTGTTCTGGGCCATCGAGCTCGTCGCTGATCGCGCCAGCCGCACCTCGTTCGATCCGGCGCTCAAGCTGCACCAGAAGATCAAGGCGGAGGCGCTCGCCAACGGGCTCGGCTGCTATCCCGGCGGCGGCACCGTGGATGGGGTGCGCGGCGACCACGTGCTGCTGGCGCCGCCCTATATCGCTTCCGCGGACGAGATCGACCTGATCGTCGACAGGCTCGGCACGGCCGTCGACAACGTGTTGCGTAGTGTCAATCACTGAGGGGAGACTAGCATGATGAGGAAAGTGGTTATCGCAGCGGGCGTGCTCGCAGCATCGACGGTCGTCGCTTCGGCGGCGACGCTCGACACCGTGAAGAGCCGCGGCACGCTGGTGTGCGGCGTCAGCGCCGGCTTTGCCGGCTTCTCCGCGCCGGATTCGCAAGGCAACTACAAGGGTCTCGACGTCGACTATTGCCGCGCCCTCGCGGCTGGCGTGCTCGGTGATCCCAACAAGGTGCGTTACGTCTCGCTGACCGCGCAGAACCGCTTCACCGCGCTGCAATCGGGCGAGATCGACGTGCTCTACCGCAATTCGACCCAGACATACTTGCGCGGCGTAACACTGGGCCTGCGGCAGGGTCCGATCAACTTCTACGACGGCCAGGGTTTTGTCGTGAAGAAGGACCTCGGCGTGAAGGAGCTGAAGGACCTCAAGGGCGCCACCGTCTGCGTGGCTCAAGGCACCACGCACGAGGTCACGCTGGGCGACTACGGCCGTGCCAACGGTATCGACTGGAAGCCGCTGGTGTTCGACCGCATCGACACCATGTACCAGACCTTCTTCGGCGGCCGCTGCGATGCCATGACCCAGGACGCCTCTGCGCTCGCGGGTGCCGTGACGACCGCGGCGCCGAACCCGGCCGACTACGTCGTGCTGTCGCAGACCATCAGCAAGGAGCCACTCGGCCCCTTCACCCGCAACGGCGACGAGGTCTGGAGCGACATCATCACCTGGCTGCATTACGGTCTGATCGAGGCCGAAGAACTCGGCGTCACCCAAGCCAATGTCGACGAGATGGCGAAGTCGCAGACGCCTGCGATCCAGCGGCTCCTCGGTGCCTCCGGCGACCTCGGCTCGCGGCTTGGGCTCGACAACAAATGGCTGGTCACGGCGATCAAGGCCACCGGCAATTATGGCGAGATCTATGAGCGCAACGTCGGCAAGGCCAGCACGCTCAAGCTCGATCGCGGCCTCAACGGCCTCTGGAGCAAGGGCGGCTTGATGTACGCGCTGCCGTTCAAGTAGACGGTGCTTCACCTCTCCCCGCCTGCGGGGAGAGGTCGACCGCGCAGCGGTCCGGGTGAGGGGGAGCTTCCGCGCGTCCAACTCTCACCGTCCCCGCGGAGACTC